>NZ_JBNXVR010000034.1:0-73391 GCF_050565595.1 Leptolyngbya sp. AN02str
GCAGCAACTGCTTAAGTTTAGTCGGTTTGAGCTATCCTCCGTTTGCCCCAACTTCATCTTGCAGGTGAGGCAATCTACCATGTCACCCAATCGAGCAGTCCGAGAACCAACTTAGTCCAAACTCGAGTATACCAGTTCCCCCCAAAAAGCTGATGCGGTGGTGCAAGATATTGAAGCGGCAGGGGGAAAGGCATTGGCAATTCGGGCTGACAGTGCCGATGTAGAAGCGGTAAAACACGCCGTTGCCGAAACCGTCAACGTCCTCGGTCGGCTCGACATTCTTGTCAACAACGCAGGGGTTGCAGTTTTAGCGCCGATCGACCAGTACTCGATCGAGGAGTTTGATCGAATGGTGGCGGTGAACGTCAGGGGCGTTTTTGTAGCCACTCAGGAAGCTGTTCGTCACATGGGTGAAGGTGGACGGATCATCATGATTGGCAGTGTTAGCAGTGATTTTACCCCCTTTGCCGGTCTCTCGATCTATGCGTTGACGAAGGGGGCGATCGCCAGTTTTACCCACGGTCTTGCCCGCGATTTGGGGTCTCGCGGCATCACGGTCAACACTATTCAACCTGGCCCGATTGACACCGATATGCTTCCTTCAGATGGGGACGCTGCTAAAGCAATCACTAGCATAATGCCCCTCAGTCGCTACGGACAGGTTAGCGAGGTGGCTGGGATGGTTTCCTATCTCGCCAGCCCTGAAGCCGCTTTTGTGACGGGGGCGAGCCTCAAAATTGATGGTGGCATAGCTGCTTGAACAAGACGTAATCAATTTTGTCATTCCTAAACTCAACTCTGCTAAATTCTGATTCACCATTAGAGGTTTATCCCATGACTCACATTCTTCATCTAGATTCGAGCCCCCGTGGCGATCGCTCTGTCTCCCGCATGCTTTCCAAAGAGTTTATTAACCAGTGGAAAATGGCTCATCCCAACGACACCGTCACCTACCGTGATATTGGGCATGACCCGGTTCCTTTTGTCAGCGAAGACTGGATTGCGGCTGCGTTTACACCACCCGAGCAACACACCCCTGAGTTGACTGCTGCAATTCAGATTTCCGACGAGTTGATCGATGAGTTCTTGTTAGCCGATCGCTATGTCTTCAGTATCCCTATGTATAACCTCAGCATTCCTGCTAACTTCAAAGCCTACATCGACCAGATCGTGCGAGTAGGGCGTACATTTTCTGTGGATGAGACCGGTTACAAAGGACTGGTTCACAATAAGAAAATGACGATCATTATGGCGCAGGGAGGAGCCTACCCTGAAGGTAGCCCCACTCATTCCTATGATCTACAAACACCCTATCTAAAACTGATTTTTGGGTTCATTGGAATAACGGATATTGAGTTTGTCTATGCTGATAGATTAAATCTGGGGGATGAAGCCCGTAATCTGGCGATCGCCAATGCCCAATCTGCCTTAAAAGCCGCGATCGTGCAATAACAATTAGCTGAGATTGAGGCAATAGCCTAGGGTGCATCCCACTCTCGCAAGTGCCTACGTCATTCCCAAGAAAGTGGGAATCTATCGGGGAGTAAGCTTTCCGACGTGGATTCCCGTCTACACGGGAATGACAGGCCGCTAGCCGTCAAAATGACAATTTTACAAAAGTGGGATGCACCCGAATATGTCTTCCTACCAAAGTAGTGTCTTCATACAGCAGTCAAAGCCATGTCACAACAGCTTAGAACAATCACCGATCGTCAGTGCCAAAATGCCCCTGCACAGTACAGCGATTTAAAGGCTCTCTTTTTAAACTGCACACTCAATAGAACGCCAGTGTTATCCCATACACAAGGGGTTATCAATATTGCCAAAGCTATTTTCGAGGCCAATGGAGTAACCACTCAAGTCATTCGGCCTGTAGATTATGAAATAGCAGCTGGACTAGGGTTGGATATGTCACAAACGAATGAGTGGCAGGCAGATGAATGGCCCCAGATCCAGAAAGAAATTGATGCAACTGACATCTTAGTGATGTGTACTTCAGTATGGCTGGGTGAAAAAAGTTCTGTTTGTAGCCGAGTTTTAGAGCGGATGTATGGATACACGCATCTTTTGAATGAGAAAGGTCAGTATAGAGATTATGGGAAGGTTGGGGCAACCATCATTACCGGGAATGAAGATGGTGTTAAACATTGCGCTATGAATATCTTGTTTTCCCTATCGCATATTGGCTATACGATCCCTCCCCAGGCGGATGCTGGTTGGCTAGGCGAAGTAGGCCCTGGCCCTTCCTATTTAGACCCAGGGTCTGGAGGGCCGGAGAACGAATTTACCAATCGCAATACCACCTTTTTAGCCTGGAACTGTATGCATATAGCCAGACTACTCCAAGATAATGGAGGTATTCCTCCTCACGGGAACCAACCTGACGTTTGGGATGCAGGTTGCAAGACAGACTTCAAAAACCCTGAGCATAAACGCTAGTAGGGATAGTTTTTCATGGCACAAAATTTTTCAACACACTGCACAAACATCTCCACCTGACCTTTCATGGACAGTCAATCTGCACAAGTCCTGTGTTGCTGTCTTCTTTCAAGACAATGAGCAGTTGGTCAACTGGGTCAATGTTCAGCCTTTATCTGATCCATTGACGTGTATTGGAGATGGGCATGAGGGTATTTGGAACGTCTACACCCAAATTGGCATCCAGACTCAAAGACGGGAGCTTTTGAACTGGTCAGGACTTACGCATTTGTGGTGTGGGGGGGGGGGCGATCCCCCCCCCATCCAACCCCATATGGCCAAGGTTATGAAATCGAGAGTTTAGTTATTGGGAGCGGGCTCCGTAGGGGCTGCCTGGGGTTCTCCCATGGGGGATTGGGTCTGCTGGCGCTGTTGCAATGCCTCTAGCTGACGCCGCCGAAACAACTCTGCCTCAGTGTTAATGCCTTCGCGCTGTTGCCGTTGAAAATCGCTGTAGGTTGTGCCAGAGCCAGTTTGAACGCGATGCATGAGATCAAACAATGAGTTGAATCCAGCATCTTGAGAAAATGGATCGGAACTGCGGGTCTCATCGAGTGCCGAAGCACCGTCTGCATTGGGATTGGAATATTGGGCCATCGCCGGACGAGCCACTGCGAGCAGCATCGTTCCGGCGATCGCTGCAAATCCAACAGTTCCAGCCAAACGGGATAAGCGATTGAAAGCGTTCATAAGCAGATTCTCAGAGTGAAGTCGCAAGAAGGTGAGGCCAACATGGGCGGATAAAAGTCCCAACAGCAAGTAGCAAATAAATGTGCTCTACAGCATAGACGGAATGACTAGAGTTTTGCTCCCATCTGCTGCCACAAACCAAACTGACCGCAGACTAACCTTAGGCAAAGTTACGTCTTAGCAGGGAGCGAATGGCCACTAGAGCGATCGCATCAAACGCCAGCAACACCACCAGCGCCATCCCCAAGGTCACATCCGCAAAGGGAGCCTGCATCACGACACTACCCAAAGACCAATCGCTGTGCAGGTAAAGGTAGCGAATTGGCTCGATCGCATAGCTCAACGGATTGAGACTGGCAATCACGCGCAACCAGCTCGGCATAAAGCTGAGGGGAGCGAGAGCCGTACTGGCAAACAGCAGCGGCAAGTTGGTCACAAAAATGACAGCAATGAGCTCGATATGTCCCGGCAGGGCAAAGGCAAGGCCCAGGCTCAACGCCGTTACCCCCAACACCAGGGTCAGCACAATGCCAAACACAACGGCCAACCCCAGTGGATCGGGCAGGCCAGCGCCCAAAAACGCACTCACCGCCACGATCGCCGCCGTTTGCAGTAGGCTAAGGGTCGCAATAAAAATGGCCGAAGCTAGCACAATTGAAAAACGCGATACCAGCGGAGCCACCAACAGCCGATTCAAAAAGCCAAACTCTCGGTCAAACATGACCGGTAATCCAGCATTCAGCGCTCCACCAAAGGCCGTAAACACCATCACACCAGCCCCCAAAAACTGCCCGTAGTTGGCACTGTCACCAAACAGCCCCTGGGGCACATTTTGAAATAAGGCACCAAATAGCACCAGCCACATGATGGGTTGAATCAGCCCCGCAATGAGGGTGGTAGGCCGCCGCTGAAGCTGAATGAAGAGCCGACGGGTCAGGGCCAGGGTCTCTTGCATAAACTCGCCAAACCCGCCTGATTGGGGAGCGATCGCCCCACTGCCCGAGTTCAAACCAAGGGAGGCTGAGTTTGGAGTAACCGTTTGACTCATAATCGTCTTCTCGTAGGGTTGAGTCTGTGCACTCAAGTTTTGATGCCATTTTGAGCAATGGCGATTGTTATGAAACGTTAGGTTCCTTAGTAATAAGCTAGCGTATCTAGGGCAAACGATGGATCTCGTTGGGTGGGTGACTGCTCTTTTGCAAGGCTCGTCATGGAATGGAGAGATGGTTGGGGGCGATCGCCATTGACGCTACTGTACAAAACCGATGTGAAAACCCGATTTGGCCGTTGCAAAGAGCCTCACAAAAAAGAGACCCTCAAAGTCGTAATCCCTCAGTAAAATCCCCAGACGAGGTAAATCGTATTACGATAGCTTCTAGCGCTTCATCCATATTTTGGCTGCTTAGAAATTCGATTTGTTTAGGGAATTTGGGAAATTGTGACTCAGGTTTCGTCTCAGCTGTGGCAAGTGGTGAGTTGGTTGCAGGAACCAGCGCATGAGCCTGCGTACCGAACGCTGCGGCGAATGGCTCGACGCTACACCAAGCCAGGCTGGCTGGTTGCTGCAACAACGGCTGTGCTGCTGGCGGCTGTAGATTGGCGGTTGGTTGTCACGTCGGGCTTGGGCGGTAGCGTTGGGCTTGGGCTGTATCTAGCCTATATGGGACGGTGGCAGGCTCCGGCGAGCTGGCGCAAACTATGGTATCGGGCCAATCGGCCTTTGCTCATGGCGATCGCAGGCGGCAGTGTTGCAACGGTGAGTAGCGCAACGGCAATCGCATTGTGGAATGAGGCTCACAACCCTGCACTGGCGGGCGGGCTGCTGCTGCAAGGGCTCATGACGGTAGCGTTGGTCGGAATGTTGATGGAGCGATCGCGCCCTCATGCTCCGGCTCGGTCAATGCGGCCTCTCCTGCCACCCCCTTCCCTCGATACCATCGTGGCTCAACTGGCGCACCCCAATCCGCTCAAGCGGCGTATCGCGATTCATCAGGCTTTGGAGTATGCACTAGAAGTTTCTGTGGTTGATCCCATGGTGTTGCACTACCTTTGCGATTGCTTTCACTTTGTGCTCGATCAAGAAACAGAGCCTGAATTGCGCCAAGCTCTGGTTGCAGGGCTACAGCAACTTAGGCAAGATCATCAGCTCACCGCAGGGGAAAATCCCTTTGTGCTGCCGCTGGGTGAATTATGGCAACCCCTGCCAGAAGCCATGAGCGATCGCTCCGGCGAGTGGCTGGAGGAACCCAACCTTCGGGCTACCCAACTCAACGTTTCAACCCGCGCTGCTTTCAATCCGTAATTAAGCGCCAGTTTCGGTTAAGGGCTTTTCTGAGGTTTGCGCGTCGCGCAAACCTCAGAAAAGCTTCTTTTTACGTGTGTGTCGCGTATGCAAAAATGGGCGCTTCAGCTTATCCAAAACTCAGGTTAATTGGGATTGAGCTGAGCTATCCAGCGGGCTGTCATGCGTGGGCAAATTGCAGGGACATTTTCGTGATGCAAACATGGCAGTAGGTCAGTCGCCCTAGAGCCGCCGTAGAATGGTTGTCCTATGTAGATATTCACTGAATTGTGCGGATACCCTTCAGCGCACAGTTTGACAAAATGCGGTGCACCCTGGGGTCGCAATCGCTGGTGCAGAGTTAATCATCGGCTAAAACTTCAGCTCTTTCAGGATGTGGTAAGGGGCTGTCTCAGCGTTCGTTGTTATAGTACCCAATCGCCTTCATCCGGTTGGCAGAGGCGTTGGCTGTTCTTTGGTGGTTGCAGTAGCGGTTTTGAAACAGCCGAGGTTGCTCCCGTAATTTTTACAGGCTTTACGCAAACTTTATACCCGAGCCGGGAACCCCTGGTTAGCACCGACAGTCCTGTCAGTTAGCAAAAACGAAGCGATCGCAAGCTTGGGGGGCGATCGCTAGTTTTGGTGCGTGCTTTGGGCTTCTACTATGCGTGTGGATTTTTAGTTGGTTCGCAGTTTCCCCTAAAACGCGATCCAAATCTGTATCAGTCAACTCATCTAACACCTGGATATCTTTATATGAACAACACTGGCAACGCCAAATCCGGTCAAATTTACGACAAGCTACGTCGCAAAGCCGCGATCGTACTGGCGACCTCTTCGCTCATGATGATGGGCATGCCCATACTGCCTGCATTGGCTCAAACAGAGTCGCTGCAAATTAGCCAACGCCAGGGAGCATGGAACGCCGACCTGAACCTGCGACGCCTTGTGAATGCACGGCAGGAGGTGACAGCCCTTGTCATGCAGCTGGCTGTGCAGGACAAACCTGCCACGAGCTACGCTAATGCGGTCTATCAAATCTTTGGCCGGGTTGATGGTCGTTGGAGAGTGGTGTACACCAATACAGGTGCTCGTCTCATTTCAAATAACAGTGGACGCATCACGCTAGAACCAGAAGTGATTCCCATTAGTGCGCTGTCGGGGGTGCGTAACCTGGCAACGACCGAATTGCGGGCTGTGGTGCAGGTGCGCTACGACGTGCTGGGTGGTAGCCGCAACCAAACGGCCACCTTTGAAACGGTGCAAAACTACAGCGCGATCGCCACGACCCAAACTTCCGACTTTGACAATGACGATGACCAAACCGTTGGAAATGGCTTCAGCCTGGCGATTCGCCAAGATCGAGTCACCATTCCAGAGGTGATTGCGCGCATTTCGCTCAAGTCTCGCACGCGTACCGGTTTTTCTGAAGAGCGCTTTGTGGGTGACTTTCGCTACCGCATGAACCAACGTGCTGAATTTTTGCGGGGCATGAACCCGGGCGATCGCGTGGTGGTGCGGTTGTTTGACATGCGCAACCAAGTGATTGGCTACACAGAGTTTGAAATTCTCTCTAGCCATTCAGCGGTAACGCTGGTGCTTCCCTCAGAAGTGACCTCGAACTGTGGCTGTGCCGGAACGGTTCGAACGGTTTACGGTGTGGATACCGATCGCAACGGCTCGGTCGATACCCGCACCACCGTGTACGACTACTTCACTCGGATTGCCAGTGATTCTCGTGTGACCTTCTTGAGCACGTCATCTTCAATTGATACCCGTCTGTTCTCGTTGTCGGGTTTACCTACGGCTCCCAGCACCTGTAACTACACCAGTTCCTTTGCATCGGGCCGCTACTCGGTGGTCAACCAGGTAGTTTCAGTGTTCTCTAGCACGTCGCGATCGCTCATCAACGCTATTCCTGGAACGCTGGTGCAGCTCATTTCTATTAACAGCAGCAGTACATCCGTTTATCGCGTGAGCCAACTGCTCGTCAACTACACCCAAATCAACAACGTCATCATTCGGGGCGAATGTAACTCTGGCTGCGATCGCTATGGAGACGACGACGATGATGACCGCGACGATGACGACCGCGACGATGATGACGACGACGATGATGATGACGACGACGATGATGACGACGACGACGATGGCGATGATGACGACGACGATGGCGATGATGACGACGACGATGGCGATGATGACGATGATGACGATGATGATGATCGTCGTGGTCGCCGTCGTCGCAACTGTAACCAGGGAATTGGCAATGGTGCCGAAGGCTGTGACCCTGGCAACTCACGTCCTCGTGGCGGCAGCAACGATGAAGGGGGCAGAACTCCGGGTGGCCGCCGTCGCTAAGGGCTAATGTCTCAATCGGATCTGGGGCGATCGCCCCAGATTCCAGCGAAGCTCCTCGAAAAATTAAAGAGGGCCAGGAATTCTGGCCCTCTTTTTTCAATGCTATTTAGTGTTGGTTCACCCACTCTACTCAACGCGAGCAGCGGCCTTGGTCACACGAGACCCGGTTGGGTCAACTGTAAACTCTAGCGGAATGCGGCGCTCATAAGCTTTAACGACCTGGCGATACACATCGTAGCTGGTGTCCAGTGTGCGATTATCCTCTCCTGGCAGACGAAACGTGACTTCATAGTCCACCCGCTTGTTCAACTGGGGCGAACCGACATCGTCTTGCGGCTGAGTGCGCGCCTCAAGTTCATCGACCGTTGGGCGAGGCGGCAACTCTGGCCACCACAACCCCTGGTCATCGGGGCCTGTCACCGCCCCATCGGGACGCTGACCATTACGGTTTTCGAGCGATGTCGAAGCAAATTCTTCAACGCGGGGTGGGCGCTCACTGGCTCCGCCACCTCGCCCCTGATACTCCACCAACCAGGTGTACGTCGTGCGCGCCGATGCCTGGTATTGATCGGTGGTGGTTTGCTCGCAGCCAGCTAAGGTCAAGCCTGCCACGCTAACGGCGATCAGGGCAAACTTTTGGGTTGTTGCAAAAGGAAAGTGCAGCATAAGGCGTAATAAGGGGCAATGTACCGATTTCAAAAACACCCAAGGAATGCTGTGATGTTGCCGTCATTTCCTGGCAACATCACTCGTCTACTATAGAAAACCTGTCTTGGGGCTGGGCTCATAAAGGGACACTTTGCGTCACGATCTCTGGAGCGATCGCTGCCCATCTGAATTGGGAAGGCTAAGATAGAGTCAAGTTGATATTTCTTAACACTGTTTTTGATGGTTGTTTCCACCTCCAGTCCATCCCGGCTCAAGCAGGTTCTCACCGAGAAAGTTTTCTTTGGTAACGAGCCAACGCCCGAGCTGCTTGCCATCCTCACGGTTTACTTCGTGCAAGGTATTTTGGGGCTTGCGCGGTTGGCCGTTAGCTTTTTTCTCAAGGATGAACTGGGGCTAACGCCAGCTCAGGTTTCGGCGCTGCTTGGTATTGTGGCCATTCCCTGGATGGTAAAGCCTCTGTTTGGCTTTATTTCTGATGGGTTTCCCATTTTGGGCTATCGGCGGCGGCCTTATCTGATCTTGTCGGGTTTGCTGGGAGCTGTGTCGTGGGTCATGCTGGCCACGGTGGTTCACAGTGCATGGGCCGCTACAGCCACGATCGCCCTCAGTTCGTTGGCGATCGCCGTGAGCGATGTCATTGTCGATTCGCTGGTGGTGGAGCGTGCCCGCACCGAAACCGTTCAGGATTCTGGTTCGCTGCAAGCCATTTGCTGGGGAGCTTCGGCACTCGGTGGGTTGATCACCGCCTATTTCAGCGGCTTCCTGCTTGAAAAATTTGATACCCATACCGTTTTTCTCATTACCGCCTCCTTTCCGCTCATTGTGTCCCTTATTGCCGGGTTGATTAGTGAACCCCAAGCGGCACAAACCTCAAACTGGGAGCAAATTCGGGGACAGGTCACGCAGCTTAGAGGGGCGATCGCTCAAAAAGCCATTTGGTTGCCCACCGCATTTTTGTTTTTGTGGCAGTCAACCCCAACGGCTGATTCTGCCTTCTTCTTCTTCACCACTAACGAACTGGGCTTTTCTCCTGAATTTTTGGGACGAGTGCGGTTAGTCACCAGCTTGGCGTCGCTGCTGGGCATTTGGATGTTTCAGCGCTTCTTTCGCGGGGTGTCCTTCCGGCAAATTTTTGGCTGGACAACCTTGATTTCGGCGGCGCTGGGTATGACGATGTTGCTGCTGGTAACCCATGCCAACCGTGCGATCGGCATTGATGACCATTGGTTTAGCTTGGGCGATAGCCTGGTTCTCACCGTGATGGGCCAAATTGCCTACATGCCCGTGCTGGTGCTGGCGGCTCGACTCTGCCCTCCGGGGGTAGAGGCGACGCTATTTGCTTTGTTAATGTCGGTAACAAACCTGGCATCGTTGCTATCCTATGAGTTTGGGGCTGGGTTGATGCACCTGCTCAAGGTGACCGAATCAGACTTTCACAATCTGTGGCTGTTGGTGGTGATTACGAATCTCAGCACACTGCTGCCGTTGCCGTTTTTGGGCTGGCTTCCGAGTCAAAAGGATGGCGAAATCGTCTCGTCGGAGTCCTCGCCAGAGGCGTTGCCCCCGTCTGCCTCGGCAGAGGTCAGGCCACCTGTTGCCGTTGGTGAGTTATCCGATTCTCAATTTGTGACAGTTCCGCCTAAAGAGTCTTAACTCTCAACGCACGCGCCCAGCGATCGCCAGTCAGTTTTGTGACCTTGACCGGCGATATGGGCTGGGCTGCTGCATGCAATTTTCTCGTTTCGTAATGTTTCGCAACTTTTTTTTACCTATGCAAGCTCAATCGCCAATTCAAACTCGCCCATACAACCGAGAAGAATGGAGTCGCGGTTATGAATCCCTCCGCGAGGAATTTGATTACCCCATTGATGAGATTGAGGGAGACATTCCGCCTGAGTTGCAGGGAACGTTGTTTCGCAATGGCCCAGGATTGCTGGATATTCGTGGCGATCGCTACCAGCACCCGTTTGATGGGGATGGCATGATTTGTGCGATCGCCTTTCAGGATGGAAAAGCACATTTTCGCAATCGCTATGTCCGCACCGAAGCCTATGTGCAAGAACAACAGGCTCAAAAGATCTTGTATCGTGGCGTTTTTGGCACCCAAAAGCCCGGTGGCTGGCTTGCCAACGCATTTGATTTTCGGCTCAAAAACATTGCCAATACCAACGTCATTTACTGGGGTGGCAAACTGCTTGCCCTCTGGGAAGCTGCAGAGCCTCATCGGCTCGATCCCAAAACGCTAGAAACCTTGGGTCTAGATGACCTGGACGGCGTACTGGCCAAAGGTGACGCCTTTGCCGCGCACCCCTGGGTTGACCCCGACTGCAATGGCGAAACCCGCCTCGTCAACTTTTCCGTTAAACCGGGGCTTTCCACCACCATTACCCTGTACGAACTCAATGAGTCTGGAACTGTTGTCAAGCAACAGAAGCGATCGGTTCCCGGCTTTGCATTTATGCATGATTTTGCCATCACGCCGAACTACTGCATCTTTTTCCAAAATGCGGTGCAGTTCAATCCGTTGCCTTTTGCTTTGGGTATGAAGGGTGCGGGCGAGTGCATTCGTTTTCGCGACAACGAACCCACCCAAATTCTGGTGATCCCTCGGGATGCAACTCGACCGATCCAAACCATTCCGGTCTATTCGGGCTTTGTGTTTCACCACATCAACGCCTACGAGCAAGGTGATACGGTAATTGTGGATTCGATCGCCTACGATGCACTGCCCGCCCCCGAACCCGGACAAGACTATCGCGAGGTCAACTTTGAAGCGATGGCCCCCAGCCAAATGTGGCGCTTGCATCTGGATCTACAGCGTAAAACCGTGTTGCGCGAAAGGCTGGATGAGCGTGCCTGTGAGTTTCCCGTTGTGCATCCCAACCGGGTGGGTCGTCCGTATCACATTGCCTACATGGGAGCTGCTCACGAGCCCCAGAGCAACGCCCCGCTGCAGGCAATCCTCAAGGCCAATGTTGAAACGGGCGATCGCCAACTGTGGAGCGCTGCACCGTGGGGCTATGTGAGTGAGCCTGTGTTTGTGCCGCGTGCCACGTCCGATCCCATGGTTGAGGATGATGGCTGGTTGCTCACGCTGGTGTTCAATGCTCACGAGAGCCGCTCAGAAGTGGTGATTTTGGATGCGGCGGACCTGACCCGTGGCCCACTGGCTCGATTAAAGCTTAAGCACCATGTTCCCTATGGGCTGCATGGTAGTTTTACCCCAGAGGTGTTTGCCTAAGGGGGCGTGCAACCTTGCTCACCGTTGGGCGCTGCATCAAAGGCACGAAGGATGGATATGGCGATCGCCACGCGGGTATTCGCGACCTGCTGTGGACCTGCTCGGCCTGCACGAAGCGTTGCGCAGATCCGCTGCGCAACGCTTCGTGCTTCTAAAAAGCCATTTGTGCAGGCGGTCTAGTGCTTGCCTGGGCAGGGAGCTGGCAGGACGGATACACTAAAGGCGAACTGTTCGGCCTTCTGCATGCGCTCTTGTTTTCATTGGATTGTGGGTCACTTTCCCTTTAGGGTTGATGCTGGTTTTGCAGGGTGGTGCAAAGGGATATTGCGGCGATCGCACAGTCTGCCGCATAGCCTGCGTCTTCGCAATGCTGGCCTGTTGAGCCTACTAACCCTTGTGGCTACGAGTGGGATGGTTCCAAAATTGGCACAAGCAGGGACAGAACCCCTTGTCCTGCAATTTCCAAGCCCAGAAGTGAACGGTAGCTTGGAGTGGTCGGTATTGAGGGCATTGGCCACTCTGGCGATCGCTCTTTCTCTGCATTGGGGGTTGGGGCGCCTGTGGGATCAGGTGTTGCGTTCACGAGTGCGATCGCTCTGGCCAATACCATCCGAACCTCCCAAATCTGATGCCCCCTCAACGGGCATAACCGGATTCCCTGTGGGAAGTCCAGGTCTTTCGCTTGGGTCGACCGGCTTTCCTGGACATACCGGGTTTACGACTCAACCCGACCTGCAACACGGTGAGGCCCCGCCCGATCTTCTAGAGCAACTGCTGAACTTGGGGTTGGCGATCGCACGTGCGTGCGTATGGATCTTGGCGCTGTGGTATGCAACGGGATTGTTTTCCATTACGCGCTACTGGAGCCGTGAAGCGATTGAAGTCCTGCTCGACAGCTTTACCACACCGCTCCTCACCTTGGGGGCCCGCCAGTACTCGTTGCTGCACCTGCTGGCGCTGGTGACCATGCTGCTGCTGTTAATTTTGCTGTCCAAAAATGTGACCGATATTTTCCGCACCCGCATTTTGCGGTTGGCGGTGATGAACCGAGGTGCCCAAGAGGCGATCGCCATCATTTTTCGCTACAGCCTCATTTTCATTGGGTCTCTGGTGGTGCTGCAGCTCTGGGGGTTAGATATTAGTTCGCTCACGATTCTGGCCAGTGCCCTGAGCGTGGGGATTGGTTTTGGTTTGCAAGATATTGCCAAAAACTTTGGTAGCGGTTTGGTGCTGGTGTTTGAGCGGCCTATCCAGGTGGGTGATTTTGTAGAAGTGGGTGAATTTCAGGGAACCGTAGAGCGTATCGGTGCCCGCAGCACCATCATCCGCACGCTGGATCAGGTGTCGATCATTGTGCCTAACTCGCGGTTCCTCGAAAAAGAAGTGATTAACTGGAGCCTTGATAATCCGGTGTCCCGGCTGCATATTCCGGTTGGGGTGGCGTACACATCAGATGTGTCTAAGGTGCGATCGCTCTTGTTAGAAGCAGGGCGGGGCCATCCCCAAGTGCTGAGTTCCCCTAGACCTCAAGTGTTTTTCAAAGGATTTGGCGACAGTAGCCTTCAGTTTGAGCTGCTCATTTGGACGCGAGAACCCAGCAAGCAAATTGTGATTTCGAGCGATCTATACTTTCGAATTGAAAGCTTGTTTCGGGCTAATCACGTCGAAATTCCCTTTCCGCAGCGCGACCTTAATCTGCGACACCAAAGTTTGCCCATTTCTCTATCTCCTGAACTGCTAGAAGCCCTGCAACAATGGCTCGCCAGCCAGCCGCCTCGGGCCGTTCCTCCATCCGACCTCGAAAAGTGACTCTTCGATTGCGAACAGTGACTCGCAGCTGGTTGGACCTTCCATGTTCCACCGCAGCACCCTCAACATCAAACGTAGGGGGCTCTAACCTGCCAATTCTGACAGCGGCACAAACCCTGTTGGAACCTGAGTTTTGGATAAGCTGAAGTGCCCATTTTTGCGTGCGCGTTGCGCACGCAAAAATGGGCTTTTCTGAAGTTTGCGCGCCGCGCAAACTTCAGAAAAGCCCTTAACCGAAACTGACGTTGTTGGAGGGCGATCGCCCAAACCTGCTATCTTGTTCAGCCCAGCGGGAATTCTAACCATAGCTGTAAACGACGGCCACAACGTTCTACTTGGGGAATATTGGGCGGTGCCCCGCAGCGCAACAATTCCCACCATTGGGCAGGTGCAAGCCTTTGGCAAACCTGTCAAGCTATTGTGCGAATCACCTGTTGAATGCAATTCAGGACAGCCTGAGAACTGTCATGCCCATTGGCATGTTGGCGATATGCAGCCACTAAGCTAAGGGGCAGGAGTGGAGGAGGGCTCATGAGGCATAGCCCTGATTTCTCTTGTCATGTCTTTATCCAATCAAATGCATCGTTCCACAGCATTGAGTTCAGCAGTTACTAACGATCGGGCAATGATGGTTAACTCACGCGTTTCACCTGCAATGGCGGCGATCGCATATTTTCTGGGAAATCGCATCCTTCTTCCCAGCTTTTTTGGCCATATCCGCGTGACCGGGCAAGAGAACCTTCCCCACGAGGGGGCGGTCATTTTGGCTCCAACTCACCGTTCCCGTTGGGATGGGTTGATCATTCCCCACATTACCGGGCCAAGTGTAACGGGGCGCTACCTGCGATTTATGGTCACTGCCGATGAAATGACGGGTCTGCAAGGATGGCTACTGCGGCGCTTGGGCGGATTTCCTGTCAATATTCGCCAGCCTGGTATTAGCAGCCTGCGCTACGGCATGGAGCTGCTGCAAAATGGTGAAATGCTGGTCATTTTCCCTGAAGGCGGCATTTTTAGAGATGGGGATTTGCATCCCCTAAAGCCGGGATTGGCCCGCTTGGCAATTCAGGCTGAGCAAAGCCAACCTGAGTTGAGTGTCAAAATTGTGCCCATTCACCTGGAGTACAGCAAGGCCCTGCCAACCTGGGGAGATGATGTGACCGCCCGCATTGGAGAGCCCATCGCGGTCGCTAATTATTTAGAAAGCTCGGCCAAGCAGGGTGCCCGTCGCCTCACAGAGGATTTGCATCAGCGGTTGCTGGAGATGGGAAAGAAACCCTCTAGCCCCCGCGTTGCCTGTCGAAGTGAACACGGCAGCCTGAACCAAACAGTGCTCGATCATGCTGTGTTGGAACCCATGGAGTTAGACGTATTTGAGCAGCCGATGGTGCGGCAATAGCCGATGAGATGGCCGTGGAACTGGCAGCCAAGGCATCGTAAGCTGCAGGTTGCTGCAACTTGCAGCAAATTTAAGGTTTATACAGCTGAGTGATTGCTGGTTGGCTGAGGTTACGACGGCGCTAAACTCGCTTCATCGCCAGATTTTGAGCATCGGGCGGAACCGACGTGCGTTCCGTAAACCCATGCGATTTTTAAGGAATCGTGCCTACCCACCAAAAACTGCGATCGCTGGAATTACCCAGAATCAGGTTTGCTCTTCCAACTTTGTTGGATTGTCAGAGAAAGCGATCGTTCACAGGCTGACAACAGCCGAGATTTGATGCAAGAATTTAGCCTGCAACCTTGGTATGCAGAACTGGCAAATAAGCTGCACAAAGGGCCTCAGCAAACGTTGGCTGGCTCTTCGGTTTTCGGTAAGGTTGCCTCTAGGGTCAGGCAGTTGCGCCCATTGACCTGAAGCCGGTATTCCACCTTATCCATCAATCGGTTGAGAATCAGCCAGCCGTAGCCTCCATCCTGGCGATCGTCAGGAACAGGTGGCAGATATGTTGATAAGTCAAACCCATCGCCATAGTCCCAAATTTCGAGATGGAGGTCGCGCTCGTGTAGCTCCATCCGAATCAATACAGGCAGATTGGGCTGTTCTCGATGGGCATGGCGCACCACATTGGAGTATGCCTCGACCAAAACTAGGCGAAGACGGTTGGCTTGGCGAGGCCAGTCGACCTCTTGCCCGAGCTCTATCTCTAGAGAGCCCAACAGCCACTGCTCAACAATGTTGAGAAACTGCAAATCGCTAGGGACATGAAGCTCTGTTCTCATGAAACTAAAGAACCTCCAGGGAGAGAATGGTTTGGTCGTCTTCTTGCACGGTGCTGTGGGTTTGAATGTAGGACAGAACTTGAGAAAGATCGAGTTTGCCCTCCTGCTGCTGCAAAAGTTGCCAAAGGCCGCTTTGATGAAGCATTTCGACGGTGCTGCGATCGCCCCCGGTGCTAATAGTAGCCTCGGTAATGCCGTCACTGGTGAGAAGTAACACATCACCAGACCCTAGCTTGAGGCGATCGCCTGTAGCTTTCCACATGGGTAAAATTCCGAGTGGTACGCCTCGAGTTTTGAGATATATGGGCTCCAGCTCTGAATTTTGGGCGATCGCTGACCGCGACCAGACCAAGGGATAAATGTGGCCAGCATTGGCATAGGCCAACTCTTGCGCCTGTGGCCGATAGCGCGCAATCACCATGGTGATGAAGCAGTTGTTGCTCACCAAGTCACTCGATAGGCTGCTGTTCAAGTTGCGCATCAGCTCATCGGGTTCTGGTGATACCTCTTGGGCGAGTTCTCGGCGCAACACCGAAATGGCGCTGGCCATGAGCAATGCTGCCGGAACTCCCTTACCCGATACATCACCAACTGCTAGCCACACATCGCCTTGTGGATGGACATAGGTTTCAAAGAAATCTCCCCCGACTTCGCGCGCTGCATGGCAAAAAGCTTGAATTTCTGCCTGATCCAAAACAGGCATCTCCTTAGGTAATAAATTGATTTGAATTTGCTGAGCAACTGCGAGTTCGGCTCGCATTTGCTCGGTTTGTTGCTGAATTCGTTGATAAAGTTTGGCTTGAGAAATCGCCAGAGCTGCTTGCTCAGCCACTCCTTCGATGAGCCGAATGTCTTCAGCCGACCAAGCCTCGGCATCGGCATGGCGATACATTACAAGTAAGGCCAAAGCATCTTGCTGGTAAACCAACGGCACCATGAGCTGGGTGTAAGGCTCTGCTCCAGCGGGAACAAGGTGAGCACAGCGATCGCTCACCAGCATATCGACTAGCTCAGGTTTATCTTCAAAAACAGGCAACGGCCCGGTCGCATCGGCCATGTCTGAATAGGAGAACGTATCGGCCAGCAGGCAGTACTGGTTAGCCTCCTGGCCTGTGTAGTCGGTTGCAAAGGGGCGCAACAGGCAATAGTTCGCTTCAAATGTATGGCCCAGTGTGCCCACAATCGTTTGCAGCATACTGCCGTAGTCGAGCGATTCGCGGATGGCCGTTGTCACCGCATTAAAAATCGACTCGCGTCGCAGGGCTCGGTTGAGCTCGCGGGTGCGTTGCTTTAGCACTCGATAGGTATCGGCAGCTTGCATCACCACCGTTTTCAAGTCTTCGGGCTTCCAGGGCTTGGTGATGTATTTGAACACCTTGCCCGCATTGATGGCTTCTACCAAATCCTCGACATCGGTATAGCCTGTGAGCAAAATCCGAATCGTATCGGGAAACTGCTCGGCGGCCTGACCCAAGAATTCGGTGCCCGTCATTTTGGGCATGCGCTGGTCGGAGATGATGATGCCCATTTCGCCCTCTTTGTGCAAGATTTGCAGGGCAGCTAGAGCACTCTCCGCTTGAAAGACTTGAAAATCACGACGAAAGGTACGGTATAGCAAATCTAGGTTGTCGGCTTCGTCATCCACAACCATTAATCGCAGCTTTGGTTCAGGGGCTGATGTCATTCGAATCAGGGTCTCCCAGCATTAAAAACCGCTACGCGGCTCAACAGGTTTCACAAAAACAGAACACGCGGACAGACAGAACACGCAAAACGAACATTCAGAGCGACCACCCACGGCGGTCACACAGCCAGCATAGAGCGGTCACCCAGAGATAGATTGCGGTGCATGGGTCATGGGGATAAATAGCACGAACGGGCCGCCGCTACCCAACCCAATGACGCACCATCAGGCTTAACCCAGAGCAACCACGCGAGTTGGCTGGGTTGCCCCAGAAACGTTGCTACTACACTCTAAGGGAGTTTCTGTAGGGGGTGCAGCTGCCACTCCACGTTGATACAGAAACCCCAACCTATCTCGTCTGAGAATACCCAAGGGCGGGCGATCGCTAACAAGGCACCCTTCAGCAACCTTGGGTGTCAATTCCCTTAACCGTAAGCATTGCAATCTATTTCACCCGATTGTCTTATGCTTGATCAAACTCCCACTTGCTCTTAGGCTAGCTAAAAGCCGATCTATCCACGTTTTATTTTCTGAGGCTAAAAGGAAACGTCCTCACTATGCACAACTTCTTGCCGATTGCGTACTACAAAAGCCACTTCATTCCATTTGCCGACGCGAACCTATCCATTGCCACCCATGCGTTGCACTATGGAACTGGGGCATTTGGTGGAATGCGGGGTATTCCTGATCCTCAAAACCCTCGCCAAATCCTACTCTTTCGGTTCGATCGCCACTGTCAACGGCTGAGTGGCAGCGCTCGTTTGCTGCACTTTGATCTGCCTGCCGACAAAATTCAGCAGGTGATCACAGACTTTGTGAAAAAAAATAGCCCTACAACGTCCTTCTATATTCGACCCTTTGTTTATACGTCCGATCTCGGCATTTCGCCTCGCTTGCACAATGTTGAAAAGGACTTTTTTGTGTATGGGTTGGAGTTGGGCGATTACCTCTCGCCTGAAGGAGTCAGCTGCCGCATTAGCTCGTGGTATCGGCAAGAGGATCGAAGCCTGCCCCTGCGCGGCAAAATTAGTGGAGCCTACATTACCTCGTCTCTCGCAAAAACCGAGGCGGTAGAGTCGGGCTTTGACGAGGCGATTTTGATGAATTCTCAGGGCAAGGTGAGCGAAGCCTCGGGGATGAACATTTTTATTGTGCGCAATGGCCGAGTGATTACACCGTCCTTTGACCAGGATATTTTGGAAGGAATTACGCGGGATAGTGTGCTAACGGTGGCATGGGATATGGGCATCCCCGTTGAGGAGCGTGCGGTGGATAAGTCGGAGCTGTTTGTTGCTGATGAAGTGTTTTTAAGCGGCACGGCAGCAAGGGTGACCCCGGTAAGCCGCATTGAAAACTACAAGTACTCTAGCGATCGCCCGATTACCAATGCCCTGCGCGATCAGTTCACTGCGATTACCGAAAACCGCGATCCTAAATATAAAGATTGGGTATATGCGGTGTCGCTCGATTCCTAAGGATATTCATGCCAGAGCAAATTACCATTCAATGCCAGATTTCGGTGCTATGGCAGGCGCAGCTTGAGGCGATCGCCCAATCGACGGGTCGTTCCATTGATGAGCTGATGCAAGAGGCCGTTGGCTTTTATATCAGCCGATATTTGGTGACGGCCCCTAGTATGTCGGCCTCTTCGGGCACGACTTATGAAGAATTGGAAAGCGAACCCGACGAAATTTTGTGGGACTTTTTGCCTGAGACTGCGGCCCCATCACCGAGCCCTGCGCGGGGAGGCTGGGATATGGACGACGACGAACCCGACGAAATCTTACCCGGATTTGCCGATTAACCAATGGCGATCGCCTACAGCTGTGGCTGGGGCACCTGGCATCATAAGTGCCTCAAGTGGTGCTGGCTCAATTTAACGTCCAAGTTGGAATCAGCCAAAGCCCAATTTTGTATGCGCATTGCCCACGCAAAATTGGGCTTTTCTGATGATTGCGTGTCATGCAACCATCAGAAAAGTCCTTGACCGAAACTGACATAAAAGATACGCAGGATTTACGCAGGTTAATGCTGTTTGGGGCACTTAGCGCCCCAAACAGCATTAACCCCCTGGTTTTCGGATAAAGTGTGTGAGTCCTAATACGGTTCTCCGTCGGCGAAGTAAGCACAAGGACAGCTCATAAGGTTGCAATACGGCCGTAGGGTGAGCTATAGACCAAGACCCGCGATCGCACAAATTGAGAAAATCCGGTACAGGCTGCGGCTCTACCACTTCACTAGAGCCCTCTAAAACGGGTATTGCACCAGACGACACAGCACATCCAAGTTTAGAACAATCGTATTTCCACGGTTGGACTTAGTCAGGAGTATGAATTTATACTTTACGAGTCTGGGCGCTTTGGAGTTGATTCGTTTCGCGAGATTCGTGGTTCCTGAGCCTCAAGCTCGGAAATTTTGAATGGGATGGTGTAGAGCTTGCTCTTTATGAAGTCTGCATGAATTGGAAGCAATCAATTGGGTGTAAACGTGAGCTTTGTAGAGAAAACAAGGGGAAGTCATATCTCACGACTGACGCTGAGGGCATGATTGATGTTTTTGGACTGATTGTTTTTGGGCTGATTATAGAGCGCAGGGTGACAAGTTCGCTTTTACCTGGGGCCGTGATTCATGCAAGGATGACTCTGGCCCTTGAGTATAGGCAATCCCTAGTTTGCTTGTCGAAATCAGGCAACTCTGGTGTTTCAGGGGTTTAGTGGGTATTGATGATGCGACCTAGCCTACCTTTTCACCAATCCATCCAGATGAATGACGTTTGTTCTCAATCAGGGCTAGCGAGTCTGGATATCGATACAGTTACGGCACAGCTAAAAGCGCAAGGAGCGATAACGCTAACGCTGGCCGATCTCGGAATTTTGCTAGGCGACATTTGCCAGGTGCGTTCCATAGCTGCTTCTCCTGCACTTCCTTCCCATGATTGGGATATTGCCCATCATGGAGTCGAGGTTTCGGGTGCAGAGATGTTGCTGCACTGCCCCCAGGTGTATCAACTCGGGGTACATCCTCAACTGATGGCGATCGCCTACGACTATTTTGGTCGAGATGTCATTCTTCACGATGTAACGTACCGCATTGATCACTCCACCCCGAAACAGTTGGGAGTTCGACGCTGGCACCGCGATCGCGAGGCACCCACCATGCTCAAGGTCATGATTTACCTGCACGACGTGGATGCTGAGGGTGGTGGATTCGAGTATATTCCCAAGCCTAAAACCCCATGGATGGGTTGGTTTCGGCTATTTCCACAGAGCGATCGCTACACGAACCAAACCATGCAACGGCTGGTTCCTCCTCACCATTGGGTGCGCTGCACAGGGCAAGCAGGCACAGTCATTGTGGCAGATGTGGCTGCTGTGTATCACCACGGCACTAATCCCAAGCATCAGCGAGAGATTGTCACGTTCACCTATTTGCCTAGGGGTGGTTAGGTTGGGTTTCCCGTGTCTCTAAGCATCTCGACACCATTAAGAAACAGACCCTAAAACCTGTGCCGCCCGCACAGAGTTTTAGGGTCTTATATTTGACTATGGCCGATTACTTAGATGTCAGGAAAACCTTTGGCTACCTGGATATTGACTTCCGGTGGTAGAACCTCGCCGATGGGGTTGGGTCGCAAACATGGAGCAGTTAAAACCCACGAAAAAATGGCATCTACCCAATTAAGGACAGATGCCATGATTACATCACTTCATCCAGGAGATTCCAGAGCGCGCTAAAAACCGAATGTCAAGAAACGGCATGCTGCGATCGCCCTACCCCTTAGGACGCAGAAATGTGCGCAGAGTTCCAGCTTTATTTACTTCTACATTTACTTCTGCACCCAAACGGATACAGAGCCACCATTGCAGCGAAACTCTCCCCAGCCGTGTTCGTTCGTGGTGATGGTGTCACTGACAGCTCCCGTTAGGTCGTAGAAACGAGTGTTGGGTTTGCCCACTTCCATCCACTTACTACCGCCGGGGCCATCGCTCATAATTACGGCCATGGCTTTGGGATGCTGCTCACTGCCCAGGCGGGTCCAGCCAATTACATCGGGATGATCGAAGTAATCGTACTGGGGGCCATAGGCAAAGTGGCGACGGGCATAGAGCAGCTTGTCGAGAATGGAGCGGTGGGAATCGAGCCAAATCTCGTATTCGTTGCCATCACGTCCTTTGTCTTTGTAGTGGGCACCGTAGTAGTCTGCATAGAACACGCAGGGATAGCCCTCGCGCCGCAGCAAAATCAGCGCGTAGGCCAACGGCTTGAACCAGCTTTCTACGACTGATTCCAGCGCTTGCAGCGGTTGAGAATCGTGATTATCGACAAAGGTGGCTGCAAATACGGGCTGCTCTTTCATCAGAGTGCCGTTGAGGATGGTGCGCATGTCGAAGTGGCCGCCAGAGCGGCTAGCGCGATGGAAGTTGTAGTGCAATGGCACGTCAAACAGCGACATGCGACCGCCCGTGTAGCCGATGTACCAGTGCAGCGCGGCCAAGTTCTCTGTCCAGTACTCGCCCACAACAAACAGGTTGCGCTGGGTGTAGTGCTCCAAGTGGTCGATCCATTCATTAAAAAAGTCACCCTGAATGTGCTTGATGGCATCGAGGCGAAATCCATCCACGCCCACCGTATCCATCAGCCATTCGCCCCAGTACTTTAGCTCGCCGCGCACTTCGGGATGTTCCATGTCGAAGTCGCACCCCAGCAAAAAGTCGTAGTTGCCCATTTGCAGCTCTACATTTCGCTCTAGGCTTTTCCCTGCAATGCGGTAGATGGTACTGTCGCCGGGTTGGTACATGTTGTGGTTAACCCCGTCGAAGTGCCACCAGCGCCATTTCATGCTGGAATACTTGTCGCCACGACCGGGAAAGTTATATGCGGTCCAGGCTTTGATCCTGCGAGGGCCACCCAGGTCACGGCTGCGATTGTTGGAATCTACCGGAATGGCGTCAAATTCTTCTTCGGCATCGCCGCCATTTTTGTGGTTGAATACGGCATCGGCATAGATCTGAATGCCTGCGCTTTGAGCGGCTTTGACAGCAGCAATATACTCATCTTTCGTGCCGTATTTGGTGGGGATGCTGCCCTTTTGATCGAATTCACCCAAATCGAATAAATCGTAGGCCCCGTAGCCTACATCGTAACCACCGCCGCTGGCCTTGTAGGCCGGAGGCAACCACAGAGCCGTAAAGCCCGCTTTGGATAGTTCATGGGCGCGATCGCGCACTTCGTTCCACAGGGTGCCACTGGGCGCATTGTACCAGTGAAAATATTGCATCATCACACCGTTGATTTCGGTGCCACCGCGATTTTCCAAAATTTGACCTAGATTCTCGCGAATGACGCGAGCTACCTGCTCTTTAACTTTGGGCAATACGGTTGTTTCTAAATTGGATGCCGCTTGGCGCAAGCGTTCAGAGATGCTCATCTTAATTTGCTCTCGCGAGGGGGTTACGGGAAATCATAGGCTGAACATTCAAAAAATGCAGATCCTCCTATCTCGATCTCTTCCTTGCATACGGTTTAACCTTGCTCAAGCACCGCATGGACGCCGATGGGACTGACGCACTTCCTCCGAAAAACCAGGGGGTTGAATGAGCAGATGTGACTGGCGATCGCTCAGGTTTCTTCCTTAAGATTGACTAACCTGAGCCAACAGTCTTCGCTGGAAATGGGAACAGGGCAGGAAACCTGCGTAATGGAGCAGAGGAAATCGTTCATGTCCTCCTACACTGTTTGGCTTGGGCATTCCCGATCGTTCCACCGGGAAGTGCTGGGATCAATAGCTGGACTGGGCGATCGCCGCATTGACCAACGTTAATAGAGGACCTGTTTGTTCTTGTCCGCTAATGGCAAGGTCACTGTGGCACAGGTAAATGCGGGGGGAACGGCCTGCGCCATCGACCCCTGCTCGGTATAGCAAATCGCGAACTTGTCGGCCCAGACGCTCCTGATCAAAGGCGATCGCATCGGCGGTTGTCCAGGGTTGCCCCGACCACTCGCTCAGCAGCAGCGGCGCGCCAAACAGAGCTCCGCCACCCGTCAGCCATAGGGGCGAGCCAGCATCGAGCCAAAACTGCCAGCGATGCACACAGCGGTTGACCCGATATTGATAGGCCGTTGCTAGGGTGACTGCTTGCCGCTGGCTGACGGGGCGCACCGGATAGGGATCGGCGGTAATGGTGCCGCTGCGCAGGAGTTGAATGAAGTTGCCAACCGAAGTGGCGATCGCCACTTCGGTCGCTTTGCTGCGGGGTGTTTCGGCTTGCCGTAGGCGGGTATCCACTTCCCAATAGTGTTGGGCAGTTTCCATCAGTTCTCTCAGGGCGGTGAGCTGGTCGTAGGGTAGATGGCTACCCCCCACCAAAAACTGCTGAATGGCGCGATCGAGCAGGTTCACTGGGCTGGGGATCAGGCGCTGCTGCTGCTGTTGGATTTGGGCCTCAATCCATAACCGAATGCGATCGTAGGCTTGAGCTGCCTGATAGCCCAACCGATCCCATCGGGGAAAGGCTGTTGCATCGAGTAAGCGGGGGCGATCGGGGTCGGGCGCAAAGCAGTGATCCACCAACAGTCCGGCGCGTACGGGATCAATGTCGGAGGTGCGGGGGCTATCGACAGGGGCAGCGATCGCCGGCTGGCTCAGGATCACCAACAGTTCTGCGATTGCCTCGTGGGTCAACAGTCGTCCCTGCCCTGGATACACCAAGGCCAGTAAGGTCAGCAGCGATCGCACCCGAGGATAGCCATTTAAGGGCTGCTGGTCGTTGAGCGCCTCGACCGTAACCCCTTGCCGCGACAAAATCTCACGCAAGGTATAGCGGGCGATCGCATCTAAACCTGGCCCCACGATCGCCACATCCCCCGGTTCTATTTCATTGGTTTGCACCGCCTGGATGATCACCTCTGCGGTTTGTCTCAATAGATCCGCTCGCGATACGGTTTGAATTGTGTGGATGACCTCGGGTAACGGCGGCACCAGCACCGGCTCCTGTACCCACTGCACCAGTGAATCGGCCCACTCTGTTCCTAGGGTATTGGTGGGGAATGGCAACATTTCGACCCGACAACGCTGGCTTAACGCCTCTAGCGCTAGGGGATCGGCTCCCAATCCTCGTCGCACGCTCCCATCGGGATTATAGGTAAACACCCCAGCGATGCCCTGATCCAGTAAGAAGGCGAACAGCGATTGAGCGATCGCAGGGTACTCATCAACATCATCGGCAAGTACAGCCCGGTAACGCTGTCCCAACTGCTGCCGATAGACAAGGTGTGGCAACAAATAGCGCCAATACAGTTCTGCGACTAGTCCATAGGTTAGCAACCCTCGATCCAGGCACCACTGCCGCCAGCGCACCATCGCTGCACCCATGGTTTCCCAGAGCGCAGGGGTCTCTTCCGGTTGACCCAATCCTTCCTGCAAAATGGTGGGCAAATCCTCAATGGCAATGCCTGCAGAGCCTGCAAGTTGGACCAAATCCAGTACCCGTCGCACCACAAAATACTCGGGCACCCCAGCGATCGCCAACCGCCCATCATCCAACTCTTCCCGCCACAGGCGAGTGGCAAGCTCCTGTTCGGTTTCGGGTCGCAGCCGCAGTGGGAACTGCGCCGTTAGCCCCAACTCCTCCACCAGCAGTGGATAAAACAGCACCACCTCATCCTGAAAGAACCCCAACGGAGTTGCGGTGACAAACGGATAGTCTCGCTGTTGTGCCTCAAGTAAGCGATCGGCCAGGGCAATGCGGTTATCGCCAATCGCGGCAAATACCAGCATCGGCTTTGCCACATCGGGCTGTATCGCTGCTGGAGTTGATGCCGCCAACCGCTCAAACTCGCGAAGCAAACGAGTCGTTTTGCCGCTGCGAGTGCTGCCAATCATCCAAATCGAGTCTGACTGTACCAATTTCCTGAGGTCGAATTTGATAGGATACAACGTACCCTTACTTTATCGCTGGTCACAAAGCGGGATGAGAAACCAAACATCGCTTAACAACTAACTAGGGCGCGTTATCCAGTGCCGTGCGATCTGTCCAGCATCCAGTTCGCATCAAGGTCACCACAATCGCTCTCGCCACTCAAGCTCATGCCTGGTTGTACGAGAGCTACCAATGCTGTCGTTGCAATTGATGACAGCCCCTAGCATTGCTCACCTCATTTGTTTTAGAAAGCGATGGTTGCCTCACTCCTTCTGGTTTTGCGATTGCTGAGCGATCGCGCTTCCATCGCAGGCAAACCCACAGTTCTATCGCCACGATTGGCTATGCATTCATTCATGAATCGTGAATCTCTCCGCCTGGATCGAACTACTCTTTTGCTATGAAGAATTCTATCTTGTCAACCTTTCGGGGGTTGTTGGGCAAGGCTGATCAATGGTTTCAGCAAACACCCGAACGTGCATTGGATGAAGCCTACGAAGCCGCCGTTCGCATCAAAGCCATTGAGGAACAATATTTTGGCGGTGATCGCATCTCAAAGAACTATGGCACCTATGGAGCCAGCACCAACGCCTACTTTCAAGCTGAGCTGCGCAAATATCTCAACATCATGAAAGTGCGGCTGGCGGTCTTTCAAACCAGCAATACAGTACTGCGGCTGACACCGCGCTCCATTACCGAAGTGCAGCTTGGAAAAGCAACCGATGACGATTACCAGGTCAATGTCATCGACAAACCGGCTCTCATTTTGCGCAAGTTGCGATTGGTGGATGATGTGCTTTCTCGCTATGGCGAGAATTCAGCAGAGACCGCCAAATTGCTGATAGTCGCTGATGCGGCCCAGCAACCTGGAGCCCTCGCCCAAAAGCCTCAATCACTGCTGGATGCCGCAACCCCCAAGCCGTTGAGTCAACGGTCTCGTGCCGAAGCGGCGATGGAAAACATGGAGTCGTTTGCGGATAAGACAGGAGTTCTGCCGCGCTCCATTCTTAAAACAGCCGATCGCATCAAACGAGATCTGGATCCCAATGCCGAGCAGGAAGTGGTTGAAACCTTTCGGGCGTCTCGGGCTCGCACAACGGTTGCGCTTCGGTTTGTGCTGCTGTTGATTATTTTGCCGCTGCTCACCCAGCAGGTCACGAAAACGTTTTTGGTTGGCCCAATTGTGGATCGGGTGCGAACCATGGAGCGCGTTGGTGCCTTCTTGAACATGGATATGGAGCAGGAAGCATTTCAAGAGCTACGCCGCTACGAAGATATTCTGCGATTTGAACAATTGATTGGTAGAGCCCCACCACTCAACGAGGTAGAAATGCAGCAGAATTTTCAAGCGCGAGCCGCTGAGCTACGGGAAGAATATCACCAGCGCAGCAACAACGCCGTGAAAAACGTATTTGCAGACATCTTTGCCACGATTGTGTTTGGCCTTGTGCTGTTCAATAGTCGGCGCGAAATTGAAATTCTCAAGTCGTTTATTGATGAGGTGGTGTATGGCTTGAGCGACAGTGCAAAAGCATTTGTGATCATTCTGTTTACCGACATTTTTGTGGGTTTCCACTCGCCCCACGGTTGGGAGATTTTGTTGGAAGGAATTGGCAGACACTTTGGTCTTGCGGCCGATCGCGACTTTATTTTTCTGTTCATTGCGACGTTTCCGGTGATTCTCGACACGATTTTCAAGTATTGGATCTTCCGATATCTCAACCGTATTTCACCGTCTGCTGTGGCCACCTATCGCAATATGAACGAGTAGGCAAGCTGACCAGATTGGGCGATGGCTGCCCTCGCTACCGGGTTTTATCGGGCCATCCTTGACTGCGCTTGAGTCATGGGTTGTTAAACAACCTCAAGATTGGGTAGACATCGCTTCGGTTTCCGCCAATTGGCGGATCGATTGCCGATGGCAGGTCAAGGAACCGCTGGAGATACTGGAGTATGGCGATCGCCTTGTTGCTTTTAGAGTGGGGCGATCGCTCAACAGTTCGTTTGGCGACCGTATGGGGGGGCTTAGCAATGTTGAAAGTGGCAGTGGGTCATAGTGATGACCCTATTTCCCAATTGGCAGCAAAGGATGTCGTGGAGCAATGCCGATCGGCATTGGCTGGCCATGATCCTCAGGTGGGACTGTTGTTTGCCGCGATCGACTTTGAGCACGACCTGATTTTGGATACTATTCTCGGCGCTTTCCCCAATATGATGTTGGTTGGATGCACCACCGATGGCGAAGTCTCTTCAACGCTGAGTTTTCAACAAGATTCGCTGGTGCTGATGGTGTTTGCATCTGACACGCTGCACATTGGGGTGGGATTGGGGCGTAATCTGGCGGCTGATGTGACTGCCGCAGCCCAAGAGGCGATCGCCTCGGCGCGTGCTTCCATTGCCCACCCACCTCAGGATTTTGACACGGCCACCCCGGCTCTGTGTTTGGCCTTTCCCGAAAGCCTCACCCTGGATAGTGCCACTATTGTTGCTACCCTACAGCAGGCTCTGGGGGACTCGGTGCCCCTGTTGGGTGGGTTTGCGGGCGATCAGTCTCTCTTCAAAAAAACTTACCAATTCTATGGGCATGAGGTGTTGACCGATGCGTTGCCCATTGTGTTGTTCTATGGGGATCTAAAGCTGAGCCATGGTGTGGCTCACGGCTGGACTCCCATTGGTGCGGTGGGCGAAATTACGCGGACAGCGGGACCCTGCCTGCAGGAGATTGACCACAAACCCGCTCTGGATTTTTATCAGTACTACATGAACGATCTGGTGCCTTCTACAGAGTTTCCGCTGGCGATTTTTGATGAGGGTGAGGGCGATCGCTACTATCTGCGGGTGTCGATTGGGTACGACCAACAGGAGGGAAGCCTGCAAGCAGTGACCCATTGGCCGCTACATTCCAATGTGCAAATTGCCCGCGCTAGCCGCGACGAAATCTTGGCAGGAGCACAAGCCTCGATGCAACAGGCGGTGGCCCACTTCCCAGGTCATCAAATTGAAGCAGTCCTGCTGTTTTCCTGCTGTGTGCGACGCAACCTGCTGGGAACCCGCACCTTGATGGAGCATGACTTAGTTCAGCAAGGGCTAGACCAACCAGTGTGTACGGCAGGCTTTTATACCTACGGCGAGATCGCACCCCTCGCACCTCAAACGGCGGCGAAGTCTCACCATGCCACGTTCGTCACGCTATTGTTAGGAACTCTATAAGCCAGTTGCTATGTCGTCAGCTCCTCATCCGTGCGATCGCAGCTCTGCCGAAGCCTATGCGGCGCTTGAAAAAGAAAATCGGATTTTGCGCAAAAAACTGGAGCGCTCGGAGCAAGACCGCCAAGTTCTAGAGGCGAATGCTGAACGGTCAGAAGCCCTGATGCGCAAGGTGATAGCCGATCTGGAAATGTCGAAGAACTCGGTAGAGGCGCGGGGTAAAGAGCTAGAAGCGACGCTCCAGCAGCTTCAGCTCATGCAAACCCAGCTTGTAGCAGCAGAAAAAATGTCTGCCTTAGGAACCTTGGTGGCCGGAATTGCTCATGAAATCAACAACCCTGTGAGCTTTGTGCATGGTAATTTAGGCCACGCTCAACAGTATGTGGATGATTTGTTCACCCTGTTGGATGCCTATCAGCAAGCCTATCCCGATCCGGTTGTGTCGGTGCAAGTTGTGCTTGAGACGGTTGACCTCGATTTTTTACAAGTTGATCTGCGCAAGCTGCTAGGCTCGATGCAGGTTGGCACTGAGCGCATTCGGGATATTGTGCGATCGCTGCGTACCTTTTCTCGGTTGGATGAGGCCGATTTCAAGGCGGCTGACCTGCACGACGGCCTTGAAAGCACTCTGATGATTTTGCAGCATCGGCTCAAAGCATGTGGTGACTTGCCCGACGTGGAGGTGATTCGAGAATTTGACCCGTTGCCCAAGGTGGAATGCTATCCCGGTAAGCTCAATCAGGTGTTTATGAATTTGCTGACCAACGCCATTGATGCCGTGCAGGATTGCTATCGCATCGCTCCCGCCCCCAAGCCAACTCCCCAAATCACGATCAAAACAGCATTGGAGGGCGATCGCGCCGTGATTCACATTGTGGATAACGGCACTGGCATTCCAGACTCAATTCGAGCCCACCTGTTCAATCCCTTTTTCACGACGAAGCCTGTGGGCAAGGGCACCGGCATGGGCCTTTTCATTAGCTACCAAATTGTGATCGAGCAGCACCATGGAGAACTGTACTGCCAGCCTACGGCGTCTGGCGGCACTCAGTTCACCATCAAAATTCCCTGCTGGCAAGAGGGCGATTGCACAACCTGAGCGCACAATCGAATCACGCGATCCCAAGCTGCGATCGCGTGGCTACCCAACTGAACGTCAGCCGAGATCAATGGCGGCCAATGGCCGACAAACATGGGTGCTTTGGCTGATCCAAAACTAACGTTCGCTTAGCTAGGACTTACGCAGTCGAGTGATGTTTGGAGCGCTAAGCGCTCCAAACATCATTCAACCCCTTGGTTCATTGGATGGAGTGCGTAAGTCCTATTAGAATCGGTCTGCGTTGGGAAACTGCTCGTGAGCTTGAGCACGGGCTGCTTCGCCACAGGTGCGCGGTGTGGGAAAGATCTTGTCTGGGTTGGCAATCCCGTGGGGATCAAAAACCTGCCGGACCCATTTCATGGTTTCCATATCCGTTACAGAAAACATCGCGGGCATGTAGCAGCGTTTGTCGGCCCCAATGCCGTGCTCACCCGAAATGCTGCCCCCCACCTGCACACACAGCTTCAGAATGTCGCCGCCCAGTTCCTCCACTTTTTCCAACTCACCAGGAATGGAATTGTCGTACAGAATCAGTGGGTGCAGGTTGCCATCCCCTGCATGGAACACATTGGCGACGCGATAGCCATGCTTTTCGCTGAGGGCTTCAATTTCCCGCAGTACATAGGGCAGGGTCGTGCGGGGAATGACGCCATCCTGCACATAGTAATCAGGGCTAATTTTACCCACCGCCGCAAAGGCGGCTTTGCGGCCTTTCCACAGCGTCAAACGCTCTTCGGGAGCGATCGCTGTTTGCACATTACGTGCCCCATTCTTCCGACAAATGGCCTCTACTCGTTGGCTATTGGCGGCAACTTCCGCCTCTAATCCGTCTAGCTCAATCAGCAAAATTGATGCAGCATCGCGAGGATAGCAGTTGGTCGCAACCACATTCTCCACCGCATTGATGCTGAAATTGTCCATAATTTCCATGCCAGCTGGCACAATGCCCGAGCCAATCACATCGGACACGGTCTGCCCTGCTGCCTCCACATTGGTAAAGTCAGCCAGCAGTACATGAATTGCTTCGGGTGCTTTGACAATCCGCAGGGTAATTTCGGTGGCAATGCCCAGTGTCCCCTCAGAGCCAACAAAGAGTCCGGTGAGGTCGTACCCCGGCATTTCGGGCAACTTGCTTCCCACGTCCATAACAGAGCCATCGGGTAGAACCAGCTTCAAACCCAGCACATGGTTGGTGGTAACGCCGTACTTGAGGCAGTGCACGCCTCCCGAATTTTCGGCAACATTGCCGCCGATAGAGCAAATGATTTGACTGGAGGGATCGGGTGCGTAGAAGAAGCCGCTGCCGCTCACGGCCTGCGTCACCCAGTTATTGATCACACCGGGCTGTACGGTCACCCGCTGATTGTCCAAATCCATCTCCAGAATTTGGTTCATACGGGAGGTCACGATGAGTACGCAGTTTTCAATCGGCAGCGCACCGCCCGACAAGCCAGTACCAGACCCTCGCGCAACAAAGGGAACTCGATGGCGATCGCACACCTTGACCACCGCCGCAACTTCCTCGGTCGTTCGCGGCAAAACTACCAACTCTGGACGCTGACGATAACTGGTGAGCCCGTCACACTCGTACACCAGCAATTCTTCGCGCCGACGCACCACGTAGCGATCGCCCACCACTGAGGCCATGTCACTTGCAACCTGCTGCCAGTCGATTCCTGCTTCCAGTGCAACCATAGTTCATTCTCACCTAACCGCGATTGAAGTCGGTTGATTCATCGGTTGATTCAACAGTTGAGGCAAAGCCCTAAATGAATGCTAACGCGAGTTTGTTCTCTAAACCTGTCAAAATCAGCCAGTCAGGAATGCCAAAAAAGGCGCGACGAATCGCGCCTGCTATTTCTGAGGAAAAGATTTCGAGGAAAAGGGTCAATCCAATTTGAACGAACTGAACCTAAACGGGTGCAACACCAGGCCAGACTTAGCGCAGAAGCGGACTAATGCGCGCCCGATATGCATCCTGAGCTAAGCCATCTGTCGCAGCTGAAGACACATTGGAGGGCAGAGAACTAATCGCCTGCTGTAGCCGCTCAACACGATCGGCAGGGTGAGGGTGCGTACTCAGGAAGGTTGGAGGCGAGCCACGCTGTGCCAACTTTTGCATAAACGTCACCAAGCCACTTGGCGCGTATCCAGCTTCTAGCATGTTGCGCAGACCCAGTTCATCGGCTTCGTACTCATCGCGGCGGCTATTTGGCCGATTGAGCGCCAAGTCAACCCCAATGGCCACGGCAGCGTTGCGATCCAATCCAGCAGCCGTGGCTACACCCGCCTGTACGGCACGCTCACGCATTTGCTCTACCGCATGGCGTTCCACAATATGACCCACTTCGTGACCAAGAACCCCTGCGACCTCAGCTTCATTTTCGGCAGCTCGGAGCAATCCGGTCGTTACATAGACATAGCCACCCATGGTTGCAAAGGCGTTGATTTGGTCAGAGTCAACGACTTGGAACGTGTAGTCGATATTGGAGCGTTCACTTGTTTCGGCTAGGCGTTGACCAATGTCATCGATGTATCGCACTACATCCGAGTTGCGGTATAGCCGAAACTGCCGCGACGTAAGTTGTGCGTTGATTTGCTGACCGAGCTGTGCCTCTTGTCGATCTGACAAGTTGGAGAGCTGAATAATTTGCACGCCTTGTAGCAGGATATTGAGCCAGCGAGGTACTGCCTGCGACGGGGTGGGCGTGATGACAACAATGCTGACGGCCATGATAGCGGCCATCAGGCTGTAGAGCCAGCGGCGACGAGACGATCGAGAGAACAGTGAAAGGAGTTTAGACATGTCGGAATGAACGCTAAACGACAAGAACTGAAGGAGGGGCAGACAAACGTGAAATTAGATTAATTCAAAGCTGAATTAGGTTGTAGGGGCAACCAACGAACGGAAGACTTTAGGGAAATCGTTTCGACTGATGATCGAGACGTTGCTTCACACCAAAAGGTTGCTTGGGTTGCCTCAAAATTTGAGGTGAATGGGGTGGGGCGATCGCCCTGGGTTTTTCCCCGGCGCTAGGTCAGGAATATGCTGGGTCTGTGCCTTTTCCCACGCTCCATGTCAACTGTTTCCTCATCAATAGACCTTCCTGTATGAATAGGCCTTCTGTATGAATAGGTTGTTGAAGCATGAATTGCTGTGCGGTGGAACTGCGCAAAAATCCATGCAAGTTATGCAAGAGGTCTAATCAAGAATGCCCAAAAAACTTGGTTAGCTAGAAGGTTGCCAAATTCGCTCAAAACTTTGTTACTGGGTTACTGGCAGAATTGGTGCCAAGGCATGAAGCCTGGAGCATAGATGTTGCGAGTAGGCATGAACGAATTTTATTGGCAACTTGTTAAAAAAGCATGCCACCAAGAAAATCCATAGATACGCCACGGGTTAGCCGCTTAGGTGCCATAATCGAGGGTGGTCTTTTGCACTTGGGTTCACCCCTGAGGTCTAGTTTCATGGCGATTCTCGATTCAAACGGACGGCTGTTTGGTAAAGTCAACATCCTTGATTTGGGGGCTGGCCTCATTATCTTGATGGTGGCCGCTGCAATCTTTCTCTTTCCTGGTACGTCGGGTTCGTCGGTGGCGCAGCTTGGCGTGCAAACAGCCCCAGTCGAGGTGGATGCCATGGTGCGTGGCCTCACGGCCAGCGATCCTCAAGCGCTGTTGCGCGATCTGCAAGCTTCCGAAAATGTAGATGTCATTATCCGCAATCAGCCCTATGGGCAACTTCAAGTGCTGAATGTGCAATCGCTGCCGCGCTCGGTTGCGGTTCCCCAGCCCGATGGCTCTGTGGTCGCTGAGCCCGATCCCCGTCCTGAACTCAACTACACCATTGATATGCTGATTACACTGGGAGGAGACGCCCAAATCACCAGCGATGGCCCTGTGTTGGGGAACAGCAAAGTGAAGGTGGGAACCCCTCTAGAGCTGGAGGGACAAACCTTCCGGTTCAATGCTCCTGTGGTTGGGGTGCGCATTCAGCAGGAACAGCCCCAAGGTTAATCATTCATTTGCTGCATCCAAAGAAGGAAGCCTGTGTTTCTTAGCGTTGTCATTCCTACTTATAACCGCAAGCCGATTTTGGAAAAGTGTTTGCGATCGCTCGAATATCAGCGCTTGTCTCCCAATACCCCCATTCAAGGGTATGAAGTGGTGGTGGTGGATGATGGTTCCACCGATGGCACGGTTGACTGGTTGCAGCAGGTTAACTTTCCCCATGTACGGCTTATTCAGCAAAATCATTGCGGGCCTGCGGCTGCTCGTAACTTGGGCGTAGAATCGGCCAAGGGCGATATCATCATCTTCATTGATAGCGATTTGGTGGTGCTAGAGACCTTTTTGCAGGCCCACATGGATGCTCTCACGGCAGGGTATAGCCGATTGGGGAGCGATCGCGCCTTCACCTATGGCAGTGTCATCAACACAGCCAACTTTGACGATCCCACAAGTGAGCCGTTTAAGGTGACAGACTTTTCTGCGGCCTACTTTGCGACTGGGAACGTGGCGATCGCCCGTAAATGGTTAGAAAAAGCCGGCTTATTTGACACCCGCTTTCAGCTCTATGGCTGGGAGGATTTGGAACTTGGAGTTCGCCTAAAACAGTTAGGACTTCAACTCATCAAGTGTCCCGAAGCCGTAGGTTACCACTGGCACCCGCCCTTCACCCTCGATCAAATTCCCAACCTCATCGACAAAGAAATTCAGCGGGGTCGCATGGGCGTGCTGTTTTACCAAAAGCACCCCACATGGAACGTGCGCATGATGATTCAAATGACGTGGCTGCATCGAGTGCTTTGGGGTGTCTTGTCGCTGGGCGGATTGCTCAACGAGGTGACGATGGCTCCGCTATTGCGTTGGCTCATTAACCGGGGAAAACCACAGCTTGCACTTGAGATTGCTCGAATTTTCTTAAATTGGTACAACGTACAGGGCGTATATGCGGCTTATGCCGAGCAACGGCAAGCCGGAGCCCTCCGATAATATATAAACGACGGCTGTTGCACATATGTCTGTGTCTTACAGACATGCTGAGCCTATTGATCCTGAAGATTCTGTGAAGATTCTGAGGCTCAGCTTTTGGGCGATGCATAAAGGCTCAAGCGCTGTGTCTCTAAAACTGTGTATGGAAAATTGTGTGTGGCTTTTCGCTCCTCACATCAGGATCAGCCACCTTGGGGCAAGCGCTTAATGCTGCGGCCTAACTCGGCCGATGCGAACCTGCAAGGAGCCCAAGCGTGTATCTACTTCCATCTGAAACCAATTTTTTGGAGTATTGGCGATCGTCTGAACCTGTTGGGGTGATGCTTGACGATAGCCACTCAACAATAGGGGCAGTGTGGCTATCATCACCAAAATCATCGGCAGCTTTTTCACAAGATAACCCATAGCCTGTTTAACGGTTTTCCTATCTTTATATTCCCAAGATTGCTTCCAATCGAGCATCCCAAGCAGACAGTCTGCTAACTGACACGTTTATTGCCAAACGATTGGGTGCAGCACATTGATGATTACTCCTTCAATCATCAATGTGCCTATCATTTCTTTCTTTATTGTTATTTCCTTAATCGCGATCGTGCAACACAGTTGATGAATTGGGCCATACTCTCAATTTGTCGTGCAGCGGTGTCAAAACCTCTATGGGTTGGAGGATTGGCTGGATTGCTGAATCAAAAGCATTGAAAAAACTTCATCCGCTCACTGCATAAAAACCGAACTGCTTTAAATGCTCTTTATGAAAAATATGATTTCATCTTTTTAGTTTTTATAGAGTTATCTTATGAAAACTCCCAGCGGTGCGCATGTTTCGGTTGATCGAGCAACGCTTCTATCCCAACTATCGATTGAACGATGGGCAGCCGTTTTGGCTCATAAAGCAGATAGAGTTCGATACCTTTTGAGCAATCCTTCTTGGCTATTCATGCGCCAAGTTTGCAAATTTAATGTGGGCCGAAAAGTCTATAGGGGAAGACGGATTACATCTTCAACCGAGATGCTGGTTGATGGTGAAAAGTCCGAGGTTTTTACAGCTTCTCCTCAGGTGAATCATGCTGTGAAGTTGTTGAGAAAAGATGGCATGGCATCTGGATTTCAGCTCACAAGTTCTGTGGTGGAAGAAATTCAAAATTTTGCCCAAACGACTCCCTGTTATGGCGATCGCCGAAAGAACCTTGGATTTTATTATGCGGATCGCCAACAGGCAGAACATTTAGCCGAGCGAGTTTTTAGCGTAGGACATTTCTTTAATGTGCCGCTGCGATGTCCTGCAGTAGAGCAATTGGGAAAAGATCCCCTGCTTCTGGCGATCGCGACTGAGTACCTGCAGGGGCCATCGGTGCATCAGGGTAGCCAACTATGGTGGACATTTGCCAAGCCAAGTGTAGCTGACAGCCCCAAAGGTGTTTCTGGGCAAGCTTTCCACTACGATTTGGATGACTCTCACTCAATCAAGTTTTTCTTCTATCTCAGCGATGTGGATTGTCATTCGGGAGCCCACGTGTATTTTCGCGGGAGCCATCTTTGCAAACAGGGGACTCACCAGTGGAAGCGGCGAGGCATTTCTGAAACTGAGCTAACTCGCATGTATGGAGCCGATACACGAGTCGCTGTCGAAGGTAAGGCAGGCTATGGCTTTGTGGAAGATACCTACTGCTTTCATCGAGGAACACCCTGTTTTGGGAGCGATCGCCTGCTGCTAACGGTGCAATTTGCCCTACGCGACTATGACATGCAAAATTCCATGGTCGATCCAGGTCGGCTATCGTTGATTCCCGGTTACGAAGTGAATTAAGCCCTGGTTAGAAACGCACTTAGAGCATTGGTCAGTTCTGTCGCACAGCCTTGAGGGGCATTTCCCCAATTCGTGTTGAGCTGAGACCAAATGTAATCAAACCAAAGGTGTGTCTCCAATTTGGGTTAGCTCTATCTCACCAAAAATGGCCGAGGTGTGGCGATAGAACTTAAATTCCAACAGGTTGTAAAACGGGTCTTGTAAAAAAAAGGTGCGGTGATCGAGGAGGGTGCCGACAAACCGCTCTTTGGGCGGCTGGTAGAAATTGAGCTGGTGCTGGTGCGATCTCACAACCAGCGCATCAAAATCTGCCTCATTGGTAAACACTAGGCCAAAGTGGCGAGGATAGACACCTCGCTGGGGAGTGAGGGGTTCGTGGGTTACATGGGCCACCAGTTGGTGACCATACAAGTTCAGAATCAGTGAATGAGGGTTTTCGCGACCGGGCTCACAGCCCAATCCATCTACATAAAAGGTTTTGGTTTGTGCCAGGTTAGTGACTGGAAAAGCTAGGTGAAAAATTGTCGGTGAGAAGGTGTGAGACTGCATAAGCAAAAGAGCTGAAAGTGTTAACGTTGTAGGCAGTGTGTGCTCAAGGCTGCCAGAAGGTTCATCCCTTGCTGAACTATGCGTCTTTGTAGCATGTTGGTTTATCCCGTGCTGTTGTCTATCATCTTTTTTCCAGGGCTGTGCTTATGGATGCGCTCATTCCGTGGGGTATGGCGATCGCCATTAACTCTGTTTTGGCCCTGATTGCTTGGGTTGCCCCAAAAAAGTTGCTCACCCCCATGGGACTGCTCCATGCGTGGGCCTTGGGCATCATCATTTGGGGAACGTTGGGATGGCGTGGATATGGGGTCATTCTGTTCTATTTTTTGGCAGGGTCGGCGGTGACGCGCATTGGCATGGCCCGTAAAGAAGAATTGGGCATTGCCGAAAAGCGATCGGGGGCGCGTGGCCCCGAAAATGTGTGGGGATCTGCCCTGATCGCGGCCTTGTGTGCGTTAGGGGCCTATGTGATGGCGAGCGGCTTTAGCAATATTGGCGTGGCCGCGTTGATTTTGGGCTATGTGGCCAGCCTCAGCACCAAGCTGGCCGATACCTGCGGCAGCGAGGTGGGCAAAGCCTACGGCAAGCGCACTTTTTTGATTACCACGTTGCAGCCAGTGCCAGCGGGCACTGAAGGGGCGATTAGCCTAGAGGGCACGTTGGCAGGTTTGGTGGGGGCGGCTGTCATCGCGGCGATTGGTTGGTTGGTTGGGCTGATTACTCCGCTGGCGATCGCGCTATGTGTGGCCGCAGCCTTTGTGGCAACGAACCTGGAAAGTGTGATTGGAGCCACCTACCAGTCGAAATATCGCTGGTTGACGAACGAAATGGTCAACATTATTAATACCGCCATTGGCGCGGCGATCGCCATGGTAGTTGGCTTAGGGCTGGCGTTGATGTAACCTGCGGTTGTGCTGGACTTTGCTGTGGCTATTTGCTGTGATTACACGCTGATATAGCGCCGCACGTAGCTTTCCAGCGTTTCCAACTTAAAGCCAAAGGTCGATTCTAGGCGTTCAATTTCGGCTGGAGTGCAATAGAATTCGTTGGCCAGCAGCGTGCGAAATGTGCCCAGCGAAGCTTTTAGGTCTGGGTTGATGAATCCCAGCACATTACGAATACCGTCGATCGCCAGCACAGGTGGATTAATCAAGATTGGCTCTTTATTGAAGATACGCTGAAAGATGTTGGGAACATCACCCCGTTCCAAAATTTCTGGGCCACCCACGGCAAAGATTTGATTGCGTGCGGTTTCTACCATGGGAGCGATGGCCGCAATCCTGGCCAGGTCGTCCGTGCTGACGATCGAAGTTCGAGCTTTGGGATCGCCAATCAACACATACACGCCCGTTTGCCGAAAGCGCTCGGCCAAGGGCAGCAAGTTGGACGAAAATCCCGATGGCCGCAAAATTGTGTAGTTTACCCCGCTGGCTTCCAAATATTTTTCAACAGCCCGCTTGGCTTTGAACACGGGTGCATCTTCGTATCCGCGATCGGCCCCCAGCACAGAAGTAAAGACAAAATGCTTCACCCCCTTGGCCTTGGCTGCATCAATCAGGTCAATATTGGCGCGGTAATCAAGCGCCTGGGCACCGCCGCTAGCCTCGGTCGAACCGTGAGTGCTGATGATGTACTCCACACCTTCACAGGCTTTTTGAATGTCCCGCTCTTGTCGCAGGTCGCCAATAAAAATTTCTGCACCGCGATGCTCTAGCTCGGCATAGCGCGAGGTGAGCCGCACAAATGCTCGCACCGTTTGCTCTTGCTCTCGCAGCAGGCGCACGACCCGCTTGCCCAAGTGTCCGGTTGCACCAGTGACTAAATACATGGATGCTGCATCCTCCTGTTTTGGGATCGGCTGTGGCTGTTAGAGACCCGACACATTACGTTACACTAGCTATGCTTTTACCAAATTCTAGGTTGGGTTAAAAACCACGATTCAGTCCGATTTTAATGAGTTTTCTCGATTGCCGGAATCCACTGAATTGCATAGCTGCGCATTCGTTGCGAATGTGAAAATCGTGCAAAGGCAGTCGTCGGGCGATCGCCCTCACCACAGTCACAGTTCACTCAAAATCACGATTACACAATAGCGATAGCTAGCGATGAACGTTTATTGGTTGGTGTTTCAAGCCGGGTTGGGATTTCTTTCGGTGGTGTTTGCCGAGGTGGTACGCGATGCTTACCACATTGCTGGGCACTACTGGCAACCCATTCAGCGATGGCACAATTTGCATCACAAGGCTTACCGCCGAGATCTGTCGATGGTGAGCCGCGACGCTTACTGCAAGGCTCAACTCTACAACGATGCACCCGAGGCGATCGCCATGATTGTGGCTGGGGCGGTGTTGGCGATCGCCACTCAGCAGTCGATAATGTGGCTGGGCTGCCTTTACTCAGCGGGATTTTTGGTCACGTGTTTAGCGCGATCGCAGGGGCTGTTGCTGCAAACCGACCTCACCCACAAACCTGGGGATTTGGATGAAAATCCCTCGGTGTGGACGGTGAACCGCACGTACCATTGGCGGCACCATTTTGACCAGGGCAACGCCTACTACTGTGGTCACTTTACAATTGTAGATAAAGCGTTGGGTACGGCCTTGTCTTTAAAGGGAAAAACCATTGCAATTACGGGGGCATCGGGCTCGTTGGGGCGATCGCTCATTCGTGAGTTGGCTCAGCAGGGCGCGAAGGTAATTGCCCTCACCACCTCTGCCATTGATGGCATTGATGGGGCGGTGGATGTGGTGCAGTGGCAGCCCGGAGCAGAGCATTTGCTGCGCGATCGCCTCCAGTCTGTGGATATCTTCATCCTCAACCACGGCATTAATGTGCATGGCGATCGCACGCCCGAAGCCATTCAAGCATCGTTTCAAGTCAATACGTTCTCCGTTTGGCAACTGGCCGAGCTGTTTTTAAGCACCGTACAAAAATCCGAGCATCGCGCGCTCAAGGAGCTGTGGATCAATACCTCTGAGGCAGAAGTGAGCCCTGCCTTTAGCCCCCTGTATGAGCTGTCGAAGCGCACCTTGGGCAACCTCATTACCCTACGGCGGCAAGATGCCCCCTGTGTCATCCGCAAACTGATCTTGGGGCCATTCAAAAGCAATCTCAATCCCATCGGCGTGATGTCGCCTGAATTTGTGGCCCGAGGCATCGTCTTTTTGGCAAAGCGCGATGTGCGCAACATCATCGTCACCATCAATCCGCTAACGTATCTGGCGTTTCCTATTAAAGAGATGGCTCAATCGCTGTACTTTCGGTTGTTCTCTAAGTAATGCGAGTTTTGGAGCCGCCAAGGTGCCGATTTTAGGATGCGCGACCCCAGAAAAAAACTGAACCGAAACTGCCGTTAAGTAATCAAGCGGGAGTCTGTCGGAGGCTTTTGTTATGTTTCTTCACAGCAGTCATGGCCGTATTTTCACTCAGCGCTTCATAATTTTAGAGAGCACGCTTGAGAGCGTGTGGCGAAAGACCGCATTCTGACAGTGTTACGCTGGCAACGGATTCATCCTACGGTTCTCGATAAATTGAATACCACTGGGCGATCGCAGCCCCATGCAAATTTCACTGCGCGACATCAAAAACCAACGGTATAATGGCGCGTTAGACGTGAACGCCTCTACGCAATTTCATCTGGGTATTTCTCAGGAAGTTGCGGGTATTATGGATCCAGGTATGCATCGCTGTTTCAAGGCTGGTTAGCTGGAGGGCGATCGCTCAAGCCTGTCGCTAGGCTATATCGGGTTAACCACAAGAAATTTGCGTAACACGCGACGTTTCTGTAAGTTCCGTGGATAGCAAAGTTCACCTAAGTCTAGTTTCGATAGTTCCAGGCGTGGCGAGTACAAAGGCATGGCAAAGGATATGAGTTCTGGAGATCCAAAGCAGCTTCTTTTAATTGATGATGACCCTAACTTGATTTTGCTGGTTAAGGATTATCTGGAATTTCGAGGATATCAGGTCGTAACGGCTGAGAACGGCCAAGAAGCCCTGGACGTTCTCCAGAAGGAAACGCCAGATATGATCATCTGCGATGTCATGATGCCGCAGATGGATGGCTATTCGTTTGTTGAGCATGTGCGTAAAGATCCTCGCACGAGCTGGATTCCGGTTCTGTTCCTCTCTGCCAAGGGCCAAAGCCAAGATCGTGTTAAGGGGCTAAATACTGGAGCCGATGTGTACATGGTGAAGCCCTTTGAACCTGAGGAATTGGTGGCTCAGGTGGAGTCTTCGCTCAAGCAAGCGTCGCGCCTCATTCAGCGGAACGACAGCAAAGGGCTGGACAACGCACCCAAGATTCAGGTGCCATTTGATGTAGAGCTAACGCCTACCGAACTGCGCGTGGTGCAGTACGTAGCCCGAGGTATGGCTAACCGAGAAATTGCCGAAGAGCTGAATGTGAGTCAGCGCACGATTGAAAGCCACGTGAGCAATATGCTGGGCAAAACTGGCCTGCACAACCGGACTGAGCTGGCTCGCTGGGCGATCGAAAACAGTATGGCCTAAAATCTTAACCTTGCATCTCTTCGGCGTTCCCGCCCAAAATGCCCCCGCAAGATTCACAGGGGCATTTTGATGGAGGCGTTCTACAGGCTCCAGAGGTTGCGAGAGTTTGTGGCGATCGCCCGCTTGTTCCAATTCCAATCAGGTTTGTATCAGTTTCGTGAAACTCTGGCTCTAAAACCCTGGCTGGATCTTCTGAACTCTGACGCCGAGGGTCTTACCAACCGTCGCTTTCATCCTCTCCATGCCACACTTCTAAATCGAGTTCGTCGAGATAGGTGAGGGCGCTGTCGAGGTGGCGTGCTTCGCCGGTCAGCTCCAGGTCAAACCAGCCATCCTCTTTGGCATTGGCTCCCAGCAGGGCAGCTGTAATATTGACCGTGAGCCGATATTGCGAAATTAAGCGCGAAATGACTGGTTCCTGGTGATAGGTTTTGGGAACACGAATACGGATGCGGCGACTGGTGATGCGGCGATCGCCCTCTGAAGTTGTATCAGCATTGGATGAATGCGACGCAGCAAAATGAGACTGAGGCAGCATAGAAAACCCTCTCAGCGAATGTGAGTGTGAACGGAGATCGAGCAAACAGGTACCAGACCAAATGGAAGCTGGAATGGTGAACGCTGCGGAAGACTGGGTCGACTTATTCCGCGTCCTTGATGCGGGTTTTGCGCTCCAAAATTTCCTTCAAAACGAGCGTGACAAAAGCTAAACAGGCTAAAATTGCCGCTGCCGTATATGCAGACTGTGTTTCGTATTGCTTGTAGGCATGCTCTACGTACAGCGGTAGGGTTTGGGTTTTGCCCACAATATTGCCCGACACCACCGACACCGCACCAAATTCGCCCATGGCTCGCGCATTGGTGAGCAGCAGGCCGTACAGCAAGCCCCACCGAATGGAAGGAATCGTCACGCGCCAAAAGACCTGCCAGCCCCGTGCTCCCAGGGTCTCGGCGGCTTCTTCTTGATCAAAACCGACCTCTTCCAACACAGGAATGACTTCTCGTGCCACAAACGGCATGCTGACAAAAGCGGTCGCCAAAATCATGGCTGGTAGAGCAAACACCACCCGAATGCCCAGTGCGTTCAAAAATGGGCCAAACCAGCCATTGTTGCCATACAGCAGCACCAGCATCAATCCTGCAACCACGGGCGATACCGAAAAGGGAAGATCGATCAAACTGAGAACAAACGTGCGCCCCGGAAATCGATGTCGGGCGATCGCCCAGGCTGCCGCCAAGCCAAATACAGCATTTAACGGAACTGCGATCGCCGCCGTCAAAATCGTGAGGCCCACCGCATTTTGAAACGGACGCTTGGCAAACGTTTCCAGAATGCCCTCAATGCCGCCGCTAAAGGCTTGCACAAATACATTGACGGCCGGAATGAAGATCAGCAGCGAGAGGTACAGCAGCACGCCACCAATCAAACCATACTTTGCCCAGGGAATGGCCCGCCGTGGAGTGGCAGGCTGAAGATCCACGGGTGACAACGGTTGTGGAGATTGAGCAGAATCAGTCATAGCGTTTCCCCCAAGCTTGTAGCAAATTGATCGCCACCAAAATTACAAGCGATACTGCCAGCATTACCAATCCAATCACGGTTGCCCCGGCATAGTCATATTGTTCCAATCGCTGAAACACTAACACTGGAGCAATCAAGTCCTGAAACGGAATGTTCGCTGAAATAATGACAATCGAGCCGTATTCTCCCACTGCGCGCGAAAAGCCCAGCGCTAATCCCGTTAACAGTGCTGGCAATAGCGGTGGCAGCACCACCCGCCAAAAGGTTTGCCAGTTGGAGGCACCCAAGCACCAAGCGGCTTCTTCGATGTCCTTTTCCATTTCCTGAAGCACAGGCTGCACCGATCGCACAATAAAGGGCAGCGTAATGAACATCATGGCCAGCCCAGTGCCCAGCCGAGTAAAGGCCACCTTAATGCCAAAAGGAGCGAGCAAAGATCCAATCCAGCCGTTTTCGCTGTAGACCGTGGCCAGGGTTAAACCTGCAACTGCCGTGGGTAGGGCAAATGGCAAATCGATCGCCGCGTCCACAAGGCGACGAAACGGAAACTCATAGCGCACCAGCACCCAAGCGGTTGCCAAGCCAAACACACCATTAATTGCTGTGGCCACTGCCGAAGTCACAAACGTCACTTCAAACGCTGATACCGCCACCGGATCAGTAATAATGCGCCAAATATCGGCAGGAGTAAGCGTGGCCGCATTTGCAATGAGCGCCAGCGTGGGCAACACCAGCAACACCACCAGGTAAAACCAAGTAATGCGCCACGGCCAAGATACCTTGGCAAAGCGAGCAAGCCGCTCTCGCCAGCTCGGCTGGGATGGGGACAGCGGGGAGGTTGTCATGCAAGTAAGACTCCGATCAGCAAGATGGCAAAACTTTTTCGGGTCAAGCGCGGCAAAGCTGTGCGCTTGTGGATCAGGCCGAAGGTCAAAATTGATCCTGATCCACTCTATATCGTAGAGACCGAATCGTAGAGACTATCGGCCTACTTTGGCCTGGATCTTGTCGAACTCGGCCCCATCGTCAAAGAACTTGGCTTGAACGGAGTCCCAACCGCCCAGATCGGCTACAGTAAAGAGGTTCTCGACGGTTGGGTACTGAGAGGCGTACTTTTCGGCTACGGTTGGGTCGGAGGGGCGGAAGCCAGCTTTGGCAAATTCCTCTTGGGCTTCGGGGGTAAAGAGAAACTCGACAAAGGCTTCGGCGACTTCGCGGGTGCCGCGCCGATCGACGATGGCATCCACAACAGCAACCGGGTTATCGATGGAGATGTTGACATCGGTTGGCACGATAAATGGCAGGTTTTCTCCCCGCTGATTGGCGAGAATTGCTTCGTTTTCGTAGTTGATGAGAACGTCGCCCTGCCCTTGCTTGAAAAATACGTCAGTGGCTTCGCGGGCATCTCTGGGCAGAACCGGCACATTCTTGAATACGCTTTCGGTAAAGGCGATCGCCTGGGCATCGTTTCCACCCGTTTGGCTAATGGCCCCATAAAGCGCGAGAAAATTCCACCGAGCCCCACCCGATGTTTTGGGGTTTGCTGTGACCACTTGTACGTCCTCTTTTGCAAGATCGGCCCACCCTTGAATGCCTTTGGGATTGTCTTCGCGGGTGACAAGAACGGCAACTGATGAGTGCACAATGGAATTGTTGGGCGCTTCGGTTTCCCAGCCGGGTTGAATGAGTCCGGCCTCTTCAATTTTTTGGGTGTCCAGTGCTAGCGCCAGCGCTACCACATCGGCCTCTAGGCCATCAATGACCGCCCTAGTTTGAGAGCCAGAGCCACCATAGCTTTGGTTAAAGGTGACATCTTGCCCGGTTTCGGCTTTCCATTTTTCAACAAATTTGGGGATGATTTGTGAGTAGGCGGCTTCGGTAACGGCATAGGAGACAAGGGTGAGTTCGACTGGACCCCTATTGGTGTCAGCCCCTCCACTAGCCGAATCGGAACTGCTGGGGCTGCATGCAGCGATCGCCATACTCATGCTGATTCCAGTCAATACCAACGATAGAAAACCGCGACGTGAGCGAGGGTTAAACAGACCAGCCATGTGTGCTCTCCTTCGTGAACCTGCCTGAATGGTTGGATGATGAATCTACGGTTTGTCGACTGAGATACAAGCCTTAGTCGATAGAAATGCATCATACACTAAACTTCGATAACCAATCTACAGTATTTCAATCGGGTTTTGGTAATTTAATAAGCGGGTTATCTGGTCTTCATAAACCTTGAGCATGGACTTACGCAAGTCCACTAAATCTGGCGTGTTTGTGTTGTGGGTGGGGGTGCGAAGCACCCCACCCACAACACAAATGCGTAAGTCCTGATTGAGCGTTCAAGCGGTATTGAAGCGCCATTGGAGCTGAACTTGGCGCGATCGCATCAAATTACCTTAAAAGGCGATCGCGCTCAAAATTTCAGGCTGTCGGTGTTGCGATCCAGCCCTGCTCAGCACCTCGCCATACCTCAAAAACTAGATCTCCATGGTGTATCGTCCTCGAAGCGGGCGACGCACCATGGAGGGTTTTGTGTTGAATTGTGGCTGCCTGCTGACCTGCGCCAAGGCACAAAAAAGGCTCCATTGCGGAGCCGAACTGGAGCAAAGAGGAATGAAGAAAATCGTGACGAGTTAGAAAATAGGCAGTTGTGCAAGGGGAATGAATGCTGCACTTCGAGTGGTAGGTCTCAACTGCCTAAGTCACCTGGATATCAACGAAGTACCACCGAAGAGGGTTGGCTTTACTGCATGGGAGCGCGAGGACCTCGGCGATCGCCCCGGCTTTGCCGCATTTGTTCAAGCTGCTGGCGCTGATCGGCTGTGAGTACATTTTGGCTTTGTTCGCGGGCGCTTTCCATGATGCTGCGAAGTTGGGTGCGCTGCGCCTCGGTGAGATCGAGTGCGCCAAACGGCCCACCGCCCCGACGCCCACCACCGGGACCCATGCCGCCTGCTTCACGAGCTTCTTGCATCCGTTGACGACGCTCTTCTGGCGACAGGTTGGCAAACTCTTGACGGCGTGCATCTGCTTGCTGGCGCATTTGCTCCATCTGTTGGCGTTGTTCTGCGGTCAGCACGGCTTCCATTTGAGTTCGTGTATTTTCTCGAATTTGCTGAAGCTGTTGACGCTGGGTATCGGTAAGGTTGAGCTGTTCCATTGGATTGCGACCTCCCATGCGGCCTCCTCCCATAGAACCGGGTTCGGCATTGGCAATTACTGGAGCGATCGCCATGAGTGCAAGGGCAATTCCGGCTGCCAGCATGTGTTTGCGCGTAGGATTCATACAACCTCCAAATACAGTAGTGTGAGTGTTCCAATGGGTTCCGGCGTGAATCAAACAGTTGAGTAAACGCCGGAACCTGGAACGTGAGAAGCGAACGTGTGAGATGGCTTTATCGTACTGAAGCAAGCCGTGCGATCGCCTGAGACGAAGGTCACGGCTTCAGCCATGACCTTCGTCATAACACGCAAATTTCAGGAATAACTTATGCACGTCATCCGAAAAACCAGGGGGTTGAATCATGTTTGGGGCGCTAAGCAATCCAAACATGATTCAACTGCATAAGTCCTGAGGGAAAAGGATAGGATTTAGAAAATCAGGATTGAATCCACAAACGACTGAGGCTGGATGCTGAATGAAGTGCCTCCCGGTCGGCTTGACTCGCCATTCTAAGACGAACGCACGGTTTGCCAAGTTCTAGAGGGGTTGGGTCAATCTCTTACGGTCGTGCCTCAAAGCATAATTCACTGCCTCAGCCCTGCGGTCATTTCAGTTTTTTTCAAGCATTATTCTTTTTAAGAACCATTGGTACACGCCGCCTGTGAGCCGCTCTACAACACCCCGCAACCATCCATTTCCATTTTTGCTGTATTTGGAATGGGTTTTGATCGTGATTGCCCTACTCAGTGAACTGATGCCTGCGCCGTTTCCCCGATTAGCTCGGGGCATTTCATTGTCTCGGCTGTTTGCCATTCTTGGGTTTGGGGCGATGGGGCTGCGGTTGCCTGTTGGTCGGCCTTATGCCGCCATTTTGTACACTGTGCTGGAATTTGCGCTGGTGTTCATTTCAACCCCAACAACCGGGCGGCGCATTTTTGTTTTTCCATTTTTGTATGTGGTGTTGGTGATTCGGAGCTGTTTGCTATTCAAGCTACCAGGACGGCTGCTGGCAACGATTGCCGCGTTTATGATGTTTTTGTCGATTACATCCCATCGGTTAAACACGTTGGATTTGCAAGCACCGCCCTTTGTGCGCGAGCGGCTCAAGCCAGTCATTTTTGGGTTTGGATTTAACTCCATCATGCTATTTGGGCTGGCGTTGCTGTTTGTGTTGCTGACGGTGAATGCGCTGCTGGCCGAACGCGAAAGCCGCGATAAGCTTACGATCGCCAATGATCAACTGCGGGACTATGCTTTGCGAGCCGAACGCCTGGCCATGGAACAAGAACGCAATCGCATTGCGCGCGATATTCACGATTCGTTGGGGCATTCACTCACTGCGTTAAATTTGCAAATTGAGAGTGCACTCAAGCTGTGGGATACCAATCCGCGCCAAGCTTATACCTTTTTGCAGCAGGCCAAGCGGTTGGGCTCGACTTCGCTGTCTGATGTGCGTCAATCGGTGGCGACCATGCGCAGCGATCCATGGCAAAGTCGCTCGCTTGATGAGGCGATCGCCACCCTCCTGCAAGACTTTGAGCAACATACACGCATTCACCCCAGTTGTGAAATGCAACTTCATCAAAACCTGGCTCCTGAAATCAACACGAGCCTGTACCGCATCATTCAAGAAGCATTAACCAACATTTACAAACATGCCAATGCAACCCGTGTGCAAATTGGGTTGCACTGTACATCTACCGCGCTTTATCTCACCATTCAAGATGATGGAAAAGGATTTGATGTGGAGCAAAATCAGACAGGATTTGGTTTGCGCGGTATGCGTGAACGAACGCTGGCACTCAACGGGTCATTTGAAGTTCACAGCAGTGTAGGGCAAGGCTGTCGCATTTCCATTACAATTCCACTTCTAAATCGCGATCGCGATCGTGCCTAAATGTCTGCTAACTACGGTATTTATTCTTGATGGCAAGTCGTTCTAAATCGTGACTGACTGAATCACCAATTCATTCCAATATTTATCCAATTAAGAGTACAACATGTATGATTCGTGTGCTGATTGTGGATGACCAAAGCTTGATTCGGCAAGGCTTAAAAACCTTGCTGGAGTTAGAGCCCGATTTGCAAATTCTGGCTGAGGCGGAGCACGGCCAAGAGGCGATCGCCTGTGTTGAAGCTTTGGCTAAGCAAAACCAGCTTCCGGATGTGATACTCATGGATGTGCGAATGCCGGTCATGGATGGGGTGGCGGCTACCGGGGCGATCGCTCAACAGTTTCCCCAAATCAAGATTCTAGTGCTGACCACATTTGATGATGAGGCGTATGTTGTCGCTGCATTGCAAAAAGGGGCGGTAGGCTACTTGCTCAAAGATACTCCTTCTGAAGAGTTGGCGGAAGCCATTCGCATGGTGCACAAGGGCTACACGCAGCTCAGTCCTGGAATTTTGCCCAAACTAACGGCGGGCCTTACGGCTGCGGTGACCCAACCCCAGCCACCCCTGGCCCTAGAGCAACTCACCCCTCGCGAACGAGAGGTGCTCAAGCTGATTGCTCAGGGAGCCAGCAATCGCGAAATTGCCCAAGCACTCTATATTTCTGAGGGAACCGTGAAGAACCACGTAACCAATATTTTGGGACGGCTCAATTTGCGCGATCGCACCCAGGCAGCTCTCTTTGCCAATACCTTTCTCAATCAGCTGTAGGCTAATGTCGGGTCTGGATAAGTCGAAGCACTTCGTTTTGCGTGCCCGTTGCGCACGCAGAAATGGAGATTTCTGAAGGGTGTGCGGCGCGCAACTCTCAAAACATCTCCCTCAACCAAAACTGATGTCAGTCTAGATCTCTGGCCTGACTCGTTGTCAGTTGTTGATTCCCAACGGCATGGGAAAAGCGCTTATTTGGTTTTCAACTTTTGGGGAGTGCGATCGCCCTTGGGTTCTTCTACTTGGCGTTTTTTAAGAATGTCGAGAAAGGCATACACGGCAGGGGGATGCAGGGCATCTGCCCGAACAATTGCCCCAATCATGCGCTCGACCGGAACGGGCAGCGAAAACACCTGCACATTGGGGGGAATTGGCTCCGCAGCTAGGCGGGGCAAAATGGTGGCCCCCAACCCCTGCGCCACCAGGCCAACAATAGCCGCATCGGTGCCCACTTCATAGGCGACCTTGAGCTGATACCCGTGCTGTTCGACATGGTCGTACAGCTTGCGCATCATCCTGTAGTCAACGGGTGGCATGACCAAGGATTGCTGGGTCAGATCATCCCAGGAAATTGTGGGCTTACTGGGCTGAAACGATGCCGGAAATAATGCCACAAACTCATCGCGCAAAATCTCCCAGCTATCAAAATGGCGCTCGGTTGGCAAAAGCGTAAAGCCAATTTCGGCCTCGCCGTTTTGCAAGGCTTGCTCTACGTCGGGGCAGTCATCATGCTCTATCAAGCTAACGGCAATTTCGGGAAACTGTTGGTGAAACTCGGCAATGACGAATGGCAGTACGTGGGCTGCAACGCTGCGAAAAGAGGCAATGCGCACTTGCCCACCGTGGAGTCCACGGGCCAGTTCTGCCGCTTTGGTAATGGCTTCAGCCCGGCTGACAATTTGCAGGGCGTGGGGCACAATTTGTTCGCCAACGGGGGTGAGTCTGGCTCCATGCCGTCCGCGCACCAGCAGTACTACACCCAGGTGCTCTTCTAAGGCGGCGATCGCATGGCTCACGGCAGATTGCGACATGTTGAGATGTAATGCGGCTTCGCTAAAATTGCCATGCTCGGCGACGGCGACCAAGATCCGTAGCTGAGACAGCTTCATTTGATTTTGAGGATTATCTCTCATATGGCGTTAAGCCTGAGCATAGCAACGTAAGCAACACAGAACCGCCAGTTCATATCGTCAAATCAGCAAACAGCTTTTACCCCGGCAGAGCTTTTACTCTGGCAGATTCAATAGTCTACCCACAAGCCGACCAATAAACAGTACGCCAGATTGCTAGATGGGATCGCCAAAATTTAGGAGTGGGCCTGAGTCCTTGGTCTGCAACTGCACTCAGGGGCGATCGCATAGTTGCAAGATTCTCTGCCGATCTCTACCGTTCAATACTTTTCAACAATCGCGATCGCCTTTAGAATTTGCTCAAGCTGAGCTGCTCTGGTTGCCAAGATCGTGAGTGGAAGCACGCCAGCACTCCGGTCAAACAAGCAAACCAGGGCACAACCAGGCGGCCAATGTTGTTGCGGTGAAGAACCATGCGGTGGGAAACAGGGCGACGCAGTATCAATATTGAAGATCGGCGCGGCATGGGTGGCGGTGGTCGTCGTGGAGCCGGAATTGGCATTGGCAGCGTCATTTTGGCGCTCATTGCCATGTTTTTTGGCATTGATCCATCCATCGTGCTGGATTCTGGCCCTTCTCCATACCTTGAGTCTCCCCCGGCCCAAGTGTCGCCTGCGGATGAGCGGTCTGCAGAACTGGTGAGCGTTGTTTTAGCCGATACCGAGGAAACTTGGGGCGCTCTGTTTCAGCAACAAGGTGCCCGCTATGTAGAGCCACGGCTGGTGTTGTTTTCGGGAGCTGTTGAGTCGGCGTGTGGCTATGCCCAGGCGGCCGTAGGGCCGTTCTATTGCCCACTCGACCAAAAAATCTACATTGATTTGAGCTTTTATGAAGATTTGCGGACTCAGTTGGGTGCGCCGGGCGAGTTTGCCCAAGCCTATGTGCTGGCTCACGAAGTCGGCCACCATGTGCAGAACTTGTTAGGCATTTCGAGCCAGGTGCAATCGTTGCAGCGACGAGTCAGCCGCACCGAGGCTAACCAACTGTCGGTGATGCTGGAGCTACAGGCCGATTGCTTTGCTGGGGTGTGGGGCCATAATGCGCAGATCGTGCAGCTGGAGACTGGGGACCTAGAAGCGGCGCTGAATGCGGCTGCGGCAATTGGAGACGATCGATTGCAGCGGCGATCGCAGGGGTATGTTGTGCCTGAGTCGTTTACCCACGGCAGCTCGGCTCAGCGGGTTCGCTGGTTTCGCCAGGGAGTCAACACGGGTGACCCTGAGCAATGCAACACGTTTGAAGCCCAACGCCTGTAGTCCGACGCCTTTAGCTGGCTTGACGGTTGACCCAATTCTGCGGGCTGCCCAATCGAGAGCTGGAAACCAGGGCGAGATGAATGCAGGACGTATCAGAGACGAAACTTGTAGCCTGAGAGAGTTGGGCTTGATCAACGATATTCGGCTGGGCTATTCGGTTTCGGCCCAGCGCCAGTTATAGCGATTCCATTCGTAAATGCCTTGAATTTCGTATTCCATGCCGTTATCAAATCGGATAATGCAGTTGGTGTGCCCCGTGGGCAGGTCGGTTGGGCTGGTGCTGCCACCATTGGGTGACGACACGCTAATGACCGTACACAAAAACCATTCGCGGCTACAGGGGCCATCGTCTTGCACCCATTCCCACAATCCATTGGAAACCTCGATGCGATCGCCCACCACCAAGCGAGTTGGCCGCGCATAGCGCACCACATGAGACGGCCGCACCCGCTCCAACCACTGCAAGCCATACTCATCGCGAATAAACTGCACCTTGCCCGACTCGCGGCCAGCCAGCCAATCGTTGAGTAGCTGTACTTTCCAGTTACGGCTTTGCTGCTCTTGCTCGGCAATAAAATCGATCAGCGCCTGACGCTGCTCAGGTGGCAGGTTATCCAGTGGATTTTCTTCACTACTGGATGAGGGAGCCAAAGGATTGGCGATCGCCCGCATCAAAATGGCCTGCTGTTGTCCACTGAGCGGACATCCTACCGCGTCACACTCGTCAATTGCAGCCTTGAGGGCTGCCTCAAACTCAGCACTCGACATGGCAGTTACAAATGTCAAAAATGAACCGGGGGTTGGCTTTGCATTATCCTCCTAAAACTCAACGAACCTCAATCTTTTGCAAGATCTCGTTAACTTTATGGCCGAAGTCTGAGAATTTTCGTTGAGCGGCGATTGCCAACAATCGACTTTTTGCGGTCGGTTCGTGGGGCAAGAAGATCGTGCCTTGGAGCTGAAGACTCTTGGGGTGGCTGGAGTGCAAGGTGGGGCTAGAGGGCGATCGCAGTGGATCGGGAACCCTCGTTTCGCGGTACTCTTGGGGTAAGCACCTCCTTGCAATCGATTGAACTGATATGAGTACGACCCCTATCTCTCGCTGGCTGCATCTCGTTGTTGTGGCGATTGCCACAGGCTTCATTTGTTTTGCCAGTTGGCTGCCCATGTCCAGCGCTTGGGCCTTGACTCAAATTCGACTGTTCGACGTGGATTATAAGGAGTGTCCGGCGGAGATTGCCGAGGGAACCGTAACATCCGGTGGCAGTGCCACCCCAGCTAACTGTTTTATTGTGTTTGGCAAAACTGAGAATAAATCGGGCAAGCCAGTCAACAATGCGGATATTTTTGGTCGTATTTACGACGCCAACAATAACCCTGTCATGCAAAACCGCACGCGGTTGGGGTCGATTGATTCGGTGGAACCCGGAATTGGCGACTTTGAGCTACGCATTACTGTTTCTGACCTGTTGGCGACTCCGCTCAAGCTAGAACAGTTCAAAGCTTCGGGGTTTGTGGGTCAGGTGCGGCGCTAGGGGCTGCGGTACTAGATAGCCTGAGGCTTGGCATATGGCCCCCCTGGATGTCGTGATTGTGATGGTGTACCTGTTCACGCTGATTTACGTGGGCTACCGAGCCTACAATAATCTAGAAGATCAGGCGGCGGTCATTTTTGACCAGGCATCGCTCAAGGCTCAGCTTCAGGAACAAGGACTGCAAAATGCGATCGCCATTCGCATTCCCTTTCGTCCTCGCTACCAGTTTGAAACCATTCCCGACTTGTCGCTAACGGTGGTGAACAGTTCGCCCTATGCGATGTATGTGGATTGGGATCGGTGTTCGCTGACCAATTTTTCGGGGCGATCGCGCCGGGTAGTGCGCATTACCCCCACCATGAATCTGGATTTATCTCGTCCGCAAATCTTTAGCGTGATTGCTCCTGGCAAAATGCTAACAGAGCGGGTTGTCGCCGAGGATATGCTGCGACGTAATGCTGACGGTACCTTGCAGGTGGCCGCGCCCCTGGTGGATTTGTCTCCCGCGCGATCGCTACCAGAAGAGGCCCAGCTCGAATTTGCCTTTCGCCTCGTGTTTCGCGTTGCAGATACAAACCAAGCCCTGGATGAAGAGACCGATATGTACGCCGTGCTGTGCCGCTTTATCGTCAAGCGGGTTCCGTGGGATGCGGGCTACCCCTGGAAGCAAAAGAAAGAGAGTTCGTAAAACCGAAAGTTCAGCGTTGGTCAAGTTAAGTCCGATAGACTTAAAAGAGGAAAGAGGCAGCGAGGCGGCTACGGATCTTGATTCAAGATCTGAGGAAAGTCCGGGCTCCCGAAAGACCAGACCTGCTTGGTAACGCCAAGTGCGCGTGAGCGTGAGGATAGTGCCACAGAAACATACCGCCAGGATGATTGTTAATTCGTAAGTCGTGATTCGTAATTACGAATTGCGAACTACGAATTCCGAATTCCTCCTGGTAAGGGTGCAAAGGTGCGGTAAGAGCGCACCAGCAACGACCGTGAGGCGTTGGCTCGGTAAACCCCGGTGGGGTGCAAGGTCGAAGGAGCAACGGTTGGTCTTTTACCGGCTCCGAGACGTGCTGTACAGGCAACTGTGCAGTGCGGCTGCCAATCCGCTTGAGGTGGCTGGTGACAGTCATCCCAGATAGATAGCTGCCCATTCAGCGGTGCGCCGCTGGGTGAACAGAACCCGGCTTATGTCTGCCTCTTTCCACCCCTGGTTTTTGACGTTGTGCCATGACCTTGAGTTCGCCCTATCGAGAAAAGGAGCTGCGCCGACTTGCGCTCAAGCTGGGTTTGCCCGCCGATGCACCCATCCGGTGGGATTTGCTGGATATGGCGCTGACCCATCCCACGGCTTCTGCCACGGCCAATTACGAGCGGCTGGAGTTTGTGGGCGATGCTGTGGTGAAGCTGGCCGCCGCCGAGTTTTTGTATGCGGCCTATCCGACGGTGCCAGAGGGCGAATTGTCTGCGATGCGTAGCGTGCTGGTGAGCGATCGCATGTTGGCGCAAATTGGCGATCGCTACGGGTTAGAGCGATATTTGCTGATGGGGCCGAGTGCTGCCGCCGATCGGGTGGGGCACGATACGCGCATTGCTGCGGCAATGGAGGCTATGCTGGCTGCCCTGTACCTGAGTGGGCGATCGCTCAATTTGATTCATCCCTGGTTGGATTCCCACCTGCAAGAATTTGCCACGATCATTGCCAGTGATCCAGCTCGGCTGAACTACAAAGGCGCACTCCAGGGCATCACGCAAACGCACATGGGCGTGCTGCCAGAGTACCGCCTAACGGAGCTATCGCAGCGGTATGGCCATCCCGAACGGTTTGTGGCCGAGGTGTTTATCCACGGACAAAGCTATGGCCAGGGCAAGGGACAATCCAAAAAAGCCGCCCAACAGGCCGCTGCGCGCATCGCATTTGATCGGTTGCAAGAGCAGCTCAGCCCAGCAGACTCAACCTTTCAAGTGTCCCTTAGCCAAATAGAAGCTGCCACCCCACCAGAGCGATCGCCAGATCTGCCAGCACATGGCTAATGTAGCTGGGCCAAATCGAGCGGTAGCGACGGTAGCACTCACACCAAATCATGCCCGCTACAAAAACTCCCACCGAGCCCAACACAACCACGCCAATGGGGGTATAAGCCGCCAATGCCAGAATGTGGTGCAGCGTAAACCACAGCGCCGCTCCCAGCATGGCGAGACCTGAAGCATGGCCTAGCAATCGCTCCCACTGGTCATACACAAACCATCGCCACACGTACTCTTCCACCACAGCATTGAGCAACGAAAAGTAAGCCGCCCCCATTAGAAACATTGCCGGACTGGTAATACCCACGGCTTGGGCCTGTTGCCGCACCGCTTCCGGCGAAATCCAGGTTCGCCCCAGCCCGACATAGGTTGCCAGGATGATGCCTGCCATTGCCAGTCCCCACCCTAGTCCCGCCCTCCAGTGGGCGCGTGTGGGTGGCGTAAACTGCAGGGACGCAAATTCTCTAGAATTTCGCCACCACCACACCAGTGGTAGCCCCAGCAATAGCAGACGAGATAGGGTATAGGCGATCGCCCCAAATTCTGCTTCCAGTTCCCTTGGGCCAAAAAAGCGCAAAGTCGTACCGCCACTGGCGGCCACGCAAACTAGGGCCAGCCACAGGGCGGCTGGCCAACGAGCCAATGCGCGATCGCGGTTTTTTAGGTTGCCTGTCGTCATTCTTCTGCCGTCAACCTTCTGTTAACGCGGGGTTAGCCCCAGTGGGAATGGCCAACGGCAGCGTGAGCCAAAAGGTGGAACCCTGACCCGGTTTGCTGGTGACGCCGATTTGTCCACCATGGGCTGTAATGATTTGGCGGCATAGGTATAGCCCTAAGCCAATGCCGGTGGAATGGCGCGACTTCCCGGCTCCTCGGCTATACCGCTTAAACAGGCGATCGCAGGTTTCCTGACTCATGCCAGTGCCATCATCTTGAATGGTGAAGCGAATCATGTCTTCTTCGACCGAAGCGCCAATGGTAATGTGGACGCCTGGTGGATTGTGGTGCAACGCATTGGTGATTAAATTTTCAAACACGCGCCGCAGCTGTACGGGGTCTGCATTCACCAGCGGCAGGTCTTCGGGCACGGCATTGGTGAGCGTTGCCCGATTTTTTTGCACAATCGGTTCAATATCTTCTGCAATGATTTGTACCAATAAGCTGAGCTGCACCAATTCAGGATTCAGGCTGACGCCGCGTGTTTCGGATGAGTGCGCTTCCAGCAAGGACTTGATTAGGGCCAGCTGGTGATCGCTGCTTTGCACCATCCGATCCAAAATGGAGCGCGACACGGGAATCGTTTCCCCAGGTTGGTTGAGCAAGTTGCGGATCACGAGTGAAATTCCCATCACTGGAGTTCGCAAATCGTGGGAAAACGCGTTGAGAAATTCGTCCTTCAAGTCGTTGAGTTCCTGGAGTTCTTCCATTTTTTGTTGCAACTGGGCAGTACGCTCCTGCACTTTGCGTTCCAAATCGGCGTTGAGTTCGCGCACCTGTTGAAAGAGCTTGGCCTGCTGCACCGCAATACTGACTTGGGTGGACAGTTGCTCCAACAGCTCCACCTCAAAGGCATCCCACTGGCGCGGGCCGTTGCACTGATGCACGACCAGCAACCCGAAGAACTGATTGTCGAGCAGAATGGGAACCGACAGAGCCGACTGCACCTGATATTTGGCAAAGTGATCCAGAATCGCGGGGTAGTTTTCTAATTCGGCGGGACTGGTAATCACCTTGACCTGGCGATCGGAAAACAGCTCAATGACTTCGTTGATATATACCGAGTCATGAAATTCGACATTCAGCATGGAGCGGTAGCCGGGGGTGACCGATTCGGCTACGACTTTGCCCAGCGTGCCGGGTGCATCGTGGCCAATGGTGACGCGATCGGCCCGCAGAAACTGCCGCACTTCGTCAACAGCGGTATTGAGAATTTGCTGCAGGTCGAGGGATTCTCGAATGCGGAGCGACATTTGCGATACCAGGCGATCGCGCTCTTCGGTTCGTTTGCGCTCGGTAATGTCGGCCATGACATCCAGTAAGCAGGGCTGGCCCTGGATATCAATAATTTCGGCGGAAAATAGCACCACGCGAATATCGCCCGACTTGGTGCGGAATTGGTATTCCTGATTGCGCACCGAACCTTGCTGCAAGAGGGCTTCGACCATGCGGGCGCGATCGCTCGGATTCACCCAAAAATTGATCTCATGTACCGTGTGCTGGAGCGTTTCTTCGCGGCTGTAGCCAAAGGTTTCATAAAACGCTTCGTTCACATCCACCAAACGGCCATCTTTCAACGTTGCCAGCGTCATGGCATTGGGGCTAGAGTGAAACGCCTTGGCAAACTTTTCTTGCGACAGACGCACCGCCTCATCCGTAAGCTTGCGCTCGGTAATGTCGCGCACGATCACGATTGTTTCGTCATCCCCACTCACCACCACACGGGCTTCGTAGCTGCGCAGGTCGGCTTGTTCTGGTGCAATACCCCGTGCATCCACCATTTGCCGATACAGTCGGGTGATGGTGGGATTTTGCTTCAGGGTCGATAGCCGCATCTGGTATTCAAAATTTTGGGGTTGCCCGCTGGCCAGCGCTTGGTGAACATAGGCCATGCGCTGCTCGGCCAGTTCTCGCGGCATGGACTCGTACACCGTTTTGCCAATGAGCTCCTCCGCTGGAATGAGCAAGTTTTCGTCGGCTTTACAGTCTAAATAGGTGCCATCTCGATGAATGCGAAAAATTAGATCGGGAAATGCTTCTACCAGCGCCCGATTGCGCGCCTCGCTTTGCAGAATGGCCTGTTCGGACTGTTTGCGCTGAGTAATGTCGCGAATGCTGGCCACCCGGGCCACCCGTCCTCGAAACTGAATTGACTTGACCGACACCGCACCAATAAAGGTGGAGCCATCTTTGCGAATGCCAACCGATTCGTAATGGGAAGCGTGCCCGGTAGAAGACACCGATCGCCACTGCTGGCGAATGCGATCGCGCGCGCTGGGTTCTGCCAGGTTGAGCACGGGCATGTTGATCATTTCGTCGTAGGTGTAGCCAAACAGGGCTTCCCCCGCTGGGTTCACATCCAAAATGCGGTCGTAGTCGTGAATGATGACCGTTTCGAAGGTGGCTTCAAAGAAGCTGTGCATTCGCTCTTCGCTAGCGCGCAGCTCGGCCTCGATGTGTTTGCGCTGGGTCACATCTTGCACAATCCACAGCACTTCGCGATCGCCACACACCACCACCCGCGCCTCATAAGCCCGAAGGCCGCTAGGTTCCGATAGTTGATATTCGCAGGTTTGTAGTGTTCCGGTGGCGATCGCCTGCTCAATTGCCTGCAGGCACAGCTCGGCAATATTGGGTGGCAGCACATCCGCCAAATGCTTGCCCACAATACTGTCCTGCGATGCTTTGGTGAACTCGTTGCCGTTGAAATCGAGATAAATGCCTTCGCCACTGATGCGAAACATGAGATCGGGGCTGGCATCCAGCATGGCGCGATAATGCGCCTCACTTTGGGTTGATGCTTCAGCCATCTCCTCCAAAATCAGACAGATTTGGCGGTACGCCGCCTCGTCGCGACAGTAGCTCCGCAACGTCTGTAATAGGTCAAAGCCGGGGGTCATGGTATCGGGTTTGCGAATGCGCCCCACTCGTTCAGTGGATACCTATTCTCTCGCAGAAAGTCCAGGGCTCTCTGTAGCTTCAATATTAAAATAGGTTGTTCCGTAAAAAAGGGTGCAATTGCGACATTTCACGATTGCCATCCCAAACCCAGTTGTGCTGACTAAGAGCGATCGCCCCAGCCAAAACCGCGCCTACCCAACCGCGACGGCTTCTTGCCCATGTTGGCGCAGCAAATCCATCAACTCATCTCGATAGTCGTGAAAGATGGATTGACGCTTAACCACATGGGTGCGATCGGGCAGGTTCACGGTAATGACTCGCCGTACCGTCCCTGGTCGCGAGCCCAGCGCATAGATCCGGTTTGACAGAAATACGGCCTCTTCTACATCGTGGGTAATCATAAAAATGGTGATTCCCGTGCGCTGCCACAAATCGATCATGAACTCATGCATCGACTCTTTGGTGTGAATATCCAACGCACCAAACGGTTCATCCATTAGCAAAATTTTGGGTTCAGATGCTAAGGCACGGGCGATCGCGACTCGCTGCTTCATCCCACCCGACAGGGCCTTAGGCAACGACTGGGCAAAGTTCGACAAACCCACCACGCTCAGGTAGTAGCTTGCCTGCTCACGACGCTCCTTTTTGGGAACACCCTGCAACTTTAGACCAAACTCGGTGTTCTCCTGCACGGTCATCCAGGGAAACAGCGTGTAGTGCTGAAACACCATGCCGCGATCGGGGCCAGGAGTCGTTACCCGCTTGCCATCGATACAAACCTCGCCGCTGGTGGGCGTATCCAGCCCAGCGATTTGCCGCAGCAGCGTTGACTTGCCAGAACCCGACGCACCAACTGCGCAAATAAATTCGCCTTGTTCAATGGTCATGTTGATATCTTTCAGCACGACTAATGTACCGTTCTGAGTTGGAAAGTGCTTACTCAAATTGTCAATTTGTAAAAACATAAGAGAATGCTCCAATGAATCAATAACGCGATCTGTAAGACTCTGTAAGACAAAGTGCATCGCATGGAAATGAGACGAACAGAACTTTGATTGCAAGGCCGAGCCCGATCAGGCTGCGACCTAGGCATGGATGACTCAGCCTTCACGCTTTTGGCTAGACCACTTGCAGGTCACCCGCAGCAAATATTGAAACAGGAGATCGAACGCCAAGCCGATCACGCCGATCACGATCAAGCCCACAAAAATTTCATCCGTTCGTAAGAATCGTCCGGCAACGCTGATGCGGCGGCCCAGCCCTTCTGTGGCTGCAATCAGCTCCGAAACAATGACTAACTGCCATGCTGCTGCCAGGTTAATGCGGCAGGCATCCAAAATGCCAGGAAGCACGTGGGGTAAAATCACCTGAGTCAGCGCTTCCCATCGATTTCCACCCAGCATGTAAGTCGCTTCAATCAAGTCTTTTGGCACAAATTTAACCGTATCCATCACCATCAGTGAATTAAAGAAAAAGACACCGATAAAGATGAGGGTGATTTTGGGTTCTTCGCCAATTCCCAAATACAGAATTAACAAGGGAATAAAGGCAGGTGCGGGCATGTAGCGAATTAGGCCAAACAGCGGTTCTAGCAAAGCTCGAATGCTGGGAAAACTGCCCATCAAAACCCCAACGGGAATTGAAAGGGCGGCAGCAAACAAAAAACCCACCCCAACCCGCCACAGACTTGCCACAGTATCTTTAAGCAATTCACGCGTGCTCCACAGCCGACCAAATGCGTTGAGCACTTGACCGGGAGAGGGCAAGAACTGAGGGTTGATGTTGCCAAATGTGGTCACCAACCACCAAAGCAGAATTGGCAGTGCGATCGATGTAATGACCAACCCAGTATTGAGTGGTTTTGGAATATCTTCGGCTAGTCGCCAAAACACAGTTGGCTGAATGGCCTTGGGTTTGAGGAATGACTTGATAGAGCGGGGTGGAACAGAGCTTGGGTTCATCGTAACCTCGGCTAAAAAGTGGGGTGGGATGTCAGGATAGTGAAAGCAAGTGGAGAGGGCGATCGCCCCTATCTACCTTGAGCGTGGGTTGGTTTGTTGCGCCCATGAATATGAGTTCTGCTTTAGGCTGCATTAGCTTTGCGTTGGGCATACGCTTTCACAAAGCGATCGTCAAACAAAAATGTGGTGTTAGGTTTGGTCTGCGCCAATCCCACATCCAGCAAAAAATCGCTCATAGTCTCAGCCGCATAAAGCAACGAGGTTAGATCACTACCCGGTTGAAAAGCCTGTAAATTTTCTTCCAGGGTGAACAGGCGCGTACCATCGGCATAGTCCATGTATTCCTCAACCGAAACGCCAGCCCGCTTGGCCATGATGTCGTAGGCTTTGCTTTGGTTGGATTGAATAAAGTCCAACGTGGCAAACCACGTATCCACCAATGCTTGTACCTGCTCAGGTTTTTCATCAATCGCCTGACGTGTAACGACCAAGTGATCTGAAATTGCACCCGGAAAGTCGCGTGAACTGAACAATTCCTTGCTACCTGGCAGTTTGAGCGCCTGAGTTGTAAATGGCGCAAACACCGCAACTGCATCCACTTGGTTTGCCACAAAGGCCGCAGCGGCCTTGCCCGTTTCTAGCGGCACGAACTGAATATCACTTGCGGATAGGCCAGCCTCTTGTAAGCCCAAGAGCAGCAAGAAATGATCAACCGTTCCCTCTTCTGCCGCAATCTTTTTGCCCTTGAGATCTGCAATCGTATTGATGCCCTCCCGCACAATGACTTTGTCATTGCCAGTGGAGTTGTCGTTGACTAGCACAACCACTTGATCTGCTCCGCCTGCGACTGAGCTAACGGTATCCCCAAGGGTTTGGCTATTTGCATCAATTTGCCCAGCCGTTAACGTGCTGATGGATTCCAAATATCCATCAAACCACTTCAACTCCACTGGAACATTCTGCGCTTGGAAGAGGCCCTCTTCCTGGGCAACCTGCCAGGGAAACCAGCCGGGCCAAGCACTAAATCCCAGATGGATGGGGGTAAGGTTGCTGTCAACCGTTGCAGCGATGGCTTCGCTTTGATTGGTGGTTTGAATATAGACTGCCGGATTGGTACAGCCTACAGTGAGCATAGCGCTGCACAGAAATAGTACTCCACACAGAAAAGACGATTTTAGGTGGCGAAAATAATGGATGAACACAGACCCTTTCATATTGTTTCTAGACGAAGGTGAAAATTAGAAAAAACTGAGTTCTGCTGGATGGAATTGGGTGAAAAAAACTGGAACTAAATGTAATTTAAATTGAGAATTGTCTTAGATTTAGATGCAAATAGCAATGATTAAACACACTACAGCCTTTTAACTAAAAACCAACTAAAGATATAGATTTTAAGTTGTCTTGATTGCAATGAATCATGTTGAAGCAGGTGAATGAATGCCAGGATAAAGAGGAGAAGCAAGCTTTATTCATTGAATCTTTGTATGAAAAATCTCCAGCTTGAATAAAGCAAATTTTCTGTACATTGACTATCTGCACTGATGATATGTAAAAAAGCCCAGAAGAACTTAGGCTATTTTGAAACCTAAGACCTCCCGGGCTTTTTCCCCTCCGTGTAATCGAAGCCAAGGTGACATCACTTCACACATCTAGCGTCGACAGACACCTCTCGGACCAAACACTAAGCCAGCAACAAAGGTTTTAGGCTTAACTGGAACCCTAGGCGTCTCTAAAAATATTTACTTGGTAGGAGTAAGCTACTAACGATTGGGGGAACAAACAGTATTTGGAGCTACATAATTCGTGGGCATTACGGTTTTTGTTATGATTTCCTGACAAAGGCGGCGATTAAAATCAGCGATCGCATCATCGACTTTATTGCAATACTGATGGGTGGAAATATTCACGCTTGAGCCAGAAAGCAATTTAGATTTGAGAATGCTTTAAAAAGACTAGCTTGAGTTGTGATTAGTTTTTCATTTCTAAATGCGATCGCATCTGGAAATGAAAAGAAAAAGGTGAACGTCAAGGAGCATCGGTTTTGCAGATTCGTCAAGATGATCTAACCGGGACGGAAATTATTCGCTTTCTGCAAGAACATCTGGAAAATATGCATGAGATTACGCCACCCGGTAGTGTGCACGCACTCGATTTGCAGGCGTTGCGATCGCCCGATATTACCTTTTGGTCTGCTTGGAATGGCGATGAACTGTTGGGGTGCTGTGCCCTCAAAGAACTGAATGCGACAAGTGGCGAAGTGAAATCGATGCGAACTGTACAGACCCATCGCCGCAAAGGAATCGCCTCTAAACTGTTGGAGCATATCGTTGCCGAGGCGATACAGCGTGCTTACCACTGCTTGTATCTAGAAACAGGAGCCTTTCCTGCATTTGCTCCAGCACGAGCATTGTATGCTCGCTACGGGTTTCAATTCTGCGGCCCGTTTGGGGCCTATGGGGATGATCCAAACAGTGTATTTATGGTGAAGATGCTAGAACCGTTTAGCGCTAAGGCTTTGACTGATTGAGCTTGGGCAGCATGTGGGGTGGGCCTAAATCGGTCAAATCGTAGCCTTGGGGATAGCTGCGCTGGGGTTCGTCGCTATAAAAGTTTGGCGTTTGCCGGGGAGGAAAATAGCGAAGAAGATTGCCGCGCGATCGCAACATATGTTCTAGTAAACGACGTTGCCACGGCTGCGGAGATGGAAAACCGAATGCTTGTAGTATGCGATCGTCCATAATGGCATAGACAAAGGGTTGAATGAGAGGCCGTAAGGGGAGCGGGAACCAACTGAGAAATAGCTTGAGTGTTGATTTCCCAACTCGTTGATTCGCTTCGCTGTATTGAAAGTGTTCGCGCTCGTATTCCAGATTGTATTGCTCCAATTCAGCATAAGTGTTGGGAATATCTTGGATTTCCATCTGTTTCCCTACATTCACCCAAAAGTGAAATAAAGCTTGTTTTTCTGATTCACTCAAGGGTCGCCAGCCAAACCGTTCAATCCATCGCACAGGTTCATAAATAAATGTGGAAAGAACATACACAAAATCATAGTTGGAAATGGGAAAGTGCCCATGAATTTGATTCATCCGCTGGATGACCGCTTGCCCTTTGGGTGTGTCGTATCCCCATTGCAAAATGAGGGAAACCATGAGACCTGTATCGTCGTAGCGTTTTTGGGAACGGTGATGAAATTCGGCGGTGCGATCGAGCAGGGTGGCAATGCTAGGAACGCAAAAGGTGCGAAATAGCGCGACTTCCAGGGCTCGGGTAATATCCCATGGAAACTCGTAACCTGCAAGCTGTCTGCAAATGGTGCAGGTATCTCGTATGGGATCGAGCTGTTGAATTGCCTGAAAACGCTCAAATCGTTTCATGAACCTTCCCAATGGATCTTGCTCTTATTTTATTTTCTCACTTCTGCTATGAAATCCAAATTAGGCTTTTATCTGTTGAGTCCTGTTGACGATGGATCACTCTGGTTGCAAGTTACGAATTGCAAGTTACGAAGCTGGAAGTAACTGTTGCAAAAGAGAGATGACGTTGTCGCCCATAATTTTGCGAATCTCGGGTTCGTTAAATCCCTCTTGCTGCAAGGCTTGTGTGATGTAGTGGAGTTGAGAGGCATCGAGCGGAACCCGCACTGCACCGTCAAAATCTGATCCTAATGCAACGTGGTCTATCCCAACTTGGTCAACAACATAGCGAATAGCGCGAACGATCGCCCCAACATCATCTCCACACACGGCTGTTTCCCAAAAGCCAATGCCAATCACACCTCCAGTTTGGGCAATTTGCTGGAGCTGGCGATCGCTCAAATTTCTGGCATTCTCACAGGTGCCTTGCACGCCCGTATGAGACACCAGCACAGGATGGTGTGTGTGTTGGATGACTTCATCAAAAGCTTGAGATGAGGCATGAGCCAAGTCAATCACCAGACCTAAGTTTTCCATGCGCTTCAGGGCCTCTAGCCCAAAGGGTGTCAAGCCGCCTCGATTTTCGCCATGGGCAGAGCCACTCACCTCCGTATCAAAAAAGTGCGCCAACCCAATCATCCGAAAGCCCGCGTCATATAGCTGATCGACATTGTCAATGCGGCCTTCTAAGGCTTGGGCGCCTTCTAAACCCAATATGCCTGCGGTGATGGATGAGTTTTGCTGTCTTTGAGCCAGGTATTGATTCAAATCTTGCTGGGTTTTGATCAGCCTGAATTGGCCTGATGTTTTGCGTTCAAGGGCTTGAAGTTTTTTGGCTTGATGCAGGGCACGTTGCTTGAGGCTAAACCAGGATGAGATGGGCCATCGTTGCAAAATGGCTAGTTTGGTAATGTTGTCGCTGCGATCGCTGTTTCCTTCTAGCCGCAATGGGGTTGGAACTTTGGTGACTACGGTAAACATTTGCAGGGCGACATTGCCTTGCAGCAATCGAGGAATATCAACGTGTCCATACGTGGCAAATTTAGATAAGTCTCTTCCCCACAACAAAGAATCGGCATGGAGATCGGCAATGGTTAATGACTGATGCAATGCTTGTAACGATGTGCCAGGAGCCTGACTGGCAACCTTGCCCACAGGATTAAACCGTTTTGCGACCAAAGATGGCCCAACGGAAAAGATGGCGATCGCCATAAAAATGACAAGAATGATGGTTGCACTGAACCCCAATCGCAGCACCTTGCCCATGCGTTGTTTATTCATCACACTTATATTTCTAGATTTTCTGCCTAACATGTGCGATCGGCAGTGATTTTAATCTTTGGGACTACATCTGCAATCGTAGCTCACCCGTTGCATGACACTTTTTGTATGTCAACTGAGGGCATTTGAACGTTGCTCAGGTTCCTGTAATAAACGATAATATTCATCTTGTTGTAGCCACTCTACTGAAAGGTTATCGACCCATGTTGGCTGATTGTAGTTATTCAATCGCACAGCAAATACTTGCGGGCGGAGGCATATACGCGCCCTTTGAAGTGCTAGGGCATAAGTAACTTCATGGGCTAACCAAGTACTGCAACTGTAACCCATCCCAACCGCAGCAATGAACGCATCACATCGTTCGATTGCCTCCTCTACTCCTGGATAAAAACTCCATTGTGGGTCAGGTGCAAACTGGATGAGGCACTTCGAAGCCTGCAAAAAATGACATAAAGCCTTAACGTGTTCAAGTTCACGCTCAGTGAAGTCACACGAGATGTAAATGCGTCTTGGCACAATCTGCCTCCAATTCTTTTGAAAACACAACTCACTGCCATACAACGGCTGAGATGATTAGCAGCAAACAACCTGGAATCAGTTTAATAACTCTCGTCTGTTGGCTACTTGATTGTCGATCGAAGACTGAATCTACACAAACCTATGGAAATTCATCGGCACTCAATATTTGTCAAAAATTATAAGTCAGGTGATTGCTGGCTTCAGAGATCTTTTTCTGTACAAATAAGGTGTCCACTAAAGTATCAATTTCCTGATCACTCAATTTTTTCTGAATGAGCAATGATTTTATATGCTGGCGTAGAGTTTTTCGGGTTCTAGGGCGTTTATTCTTCTGGATTTTTGATAGGTTTTCAATCGCTTTTGTTATCGAATCCGTATTTTGAGAAATCAACGCATCTTTTTCTTTTGATAACTCAAGCAAACTTTGAATTCTTTGACAATTAACTTTACTCTTATTGATGTACTTAATTAATGGGTCAAAACCTTTATCCTTGGACAAGATAAGAAAAGAGCCTCCTCCAATATCTTTACTAAATCTACCTAAATAGAAGGCAATGTGAAAATCAAGTGCATTGCTGCCTGTTCCTTCTATTTTGATCCACTCAACTCTTGAGCCAAATTTTTGTGTAGCTTGAACCAATTCAATAGGAACTTTGTTTTGGGCTTGTCCAACAAAGATTTTGATCTCGATTTCCTGCTCTTGAATTACAGACAGATTAATGTTTTGGATATTCTCATAATCAACAAGCAATATAGTCTTTTTCAGCTTTTGACTCATGAAAACCCCCTGTCGGATGCTACAAGCGGATTATTCCCTTAAAGGTGTCTGATGTTACTACCTAGCCACAAACGAAGCCAGCGAATATTCGCAATAGCTTACTGTAGACCCGCCAAATGTTCGTTGATAGGTTTTCATCGGTTGGTTGTGGTTGTGGATGGCGAGTTGGCTCAGTCTTCGATCGCCTCAATGCCCAGTTGCTTCAGTCGCTTAAGGTTATCTTTCATGGCTTGGAGTTGTTCGGGAGAGTGCCCTTGCCAGTTTGTTACCTCGCCTGTGACTCGCAGCGCATCGCGGGAGCGGTAAGACTTTGTTGGATTGCCTGGATACTTCTTGTCTGTCAGATTAGGGTCATCTTCAATTGGGCCAGTCGGTTCCACAAGGTAGATTCTGCCGGGGGCTTCGCCGACGGCCAGCTCGGCTCCCCAGGTAGCTGCATCCAGGGTGGCGGTTAAGTAGACATAGGCCGCCTTCTTCCGCTTGCCGTAGTTCGAGTGATAACCAGGCTCGATGAAATCTCCTGGCTTGAGGTTGGCTTTTGTACCGTGGTAGAAGCGTTGGGAATTTGGGTTGTCGATCGCTGCCATTGGTGTGTTCCTCATACTGTTTGCATGGGCTGCACGATGCTATCGCTTATGGACAAGGCTTTTGCTGGCAACTCTTGTATTGGCTCGGTGGAGAGTTGGTTGGAGCTGAAGCCTGGTTCTAGCGAACGATACGGGCTATCCACTGTGAGCGACGTGAATGGTTGGTTTGCACAAGACTGGAAAGTTGACGGAGTTGGCAATAAAGCAAAGTTGGTGGGCTTGCTCGTGCAGCTGTTCTGCCTGCTGTGTATCGCTGCCTGGGGCGATCGTGACCATGGGTTTCAGCAGGACTTCTGCAAAGTGTCCGCTGCCATCTTCAGTTTCCAGCATGGTGCCTGATGCCTGATCCAGATAGTGGGTGACGACGATCGCCACTTTTGCACAGAGATGGAGATACCAGAGCATATGGCAAGCGGAGATTGACGCAAGAAACAACTCCTCTGGATTGTGTTTGGTGTGATCTCCCCGAAAGGCAGGATCCGATGAGCCTAAAATGGGCGGTTTACCTTCCACAATAATTTGATGCGATCGCTCATAGGCCTTGTAGCTGCCTGTTCCCTGCCCCAGGTTCCCCGTCCACAAAATTTGGGTGTGATATTGATGAGTTTTGTGATTGGCCATGATTTCCCCTCAGCATTGTTTCAAAAGCTATCATTCAACGAACCTTACTCCACTCATTGTGAGCCGCTGTCTATGGGGTTTGTGGGTTTTCCAACCCCAGCAGAGATAAAAGTTGTGTAGAGAAGCGATCGCATTGGGAAAGATAGAAGAGCCTTGATCTGCGAGGGAGCGATGCTTGCTGAGCAGCCTTGAATTCTAGGTGGACATTCTGTTGGGAAGTGCCCTGCTTCGGCTATGGAGAAATGAGAAATGCAACCAATTGCTGTCACACAAAAAATCACACGTAGGTTTCATCAACAGTTTGATCAACCGTTTTTAATTGCCGCTCTGGTCATTCCTGTTATTCATTTGGGACTTGGCTATGTTGGATTGTCCATGACGTTTGTGAATGGAGCATCCGTTTTTTGGCCCTCACTTGGATTATTCCTGGCAGCAACCTTATTTTTTGGTTATCGTATTCTTCCAATTCTATTTTTAAGTGATTTTATTGTTAGTTACATCATTTTCTTTAAGGGTAATTTTCTCGTTAGCAGTATTATTCCTGCGGTGAATCTTTTGACTCCCATTATTGGAACCGTTCTCATTCATCGCTTCATCAAACACCGCAACTTTTGGGAGCGATCGCAGGATATATTCAAGTTCATTATTTTAACGATTCCCAGCCCGTTGGCCAGCTCAGTGTTGGCTGCCCTAACGCTTTGCGTGAGCGGAATTGCCCCCTGGGTTGCATTTTGGGATGTGTTTCGCACCTGGCTAGCCTCCGATAGTACGGGAATTTTAGTGGTGACCCCGCTGCTGCTAGCGTGGTTGCAACCCTCCGATCGTCCAAGACGGTTTCAGCGGCGAGAAAGTATCGAATTTGTTCTGGTGCTCTTCTCGATGCTGGTGATCGGTCAAATTGCCTTTTCAGGAGGCTACCCAATTGAATATATGGTGATTCCGCCGTTGATGTGGTCTGCCGTTCGTTTTGAAGCACGAGCATCCACATTTTTGGTACTCATCGTGTCAGCCATCTCCATTTTTGGCACGGTTCGCGGTTTTGGCTCCTTTGCAAATGCCGACTCGCCCAATGAGTCGCTAATCTTGCTGCAATCATTTATTTGTGTCATTGCAATTACCACGTTTGTTCTTTCTGCCATGACTAGCGAAAATCGGAGAGCAGAAACCAAATTGCGACAAGCCAATGACGAGCTAGAACACCGGGTTGAAGAACGCACGCTTGAGCTGAAGGAGGCAAAAACCACAGCTGAAGTGGCAAACCAAGCCAAGAGCGAATTTCTTGCCAATATGAGCCACGAACTTCGTACACCACTCAACGGAATTCTTGGCTATGCTCAGGTGTTGGCAGCAGCATCCAACCTTACAGAACCACAACAACGCGGAATTGAGACGATTTACAATTGCGGCTCCCATTTGCTGAACCTGATTAACGATGTGCTCGACCTCTCCAAGATCGAAGCCCGCAAAATGTCACTCGATCCCAGCGATTTTCACTTGCCTTCGTTTCTACAAGGGGTTCAAGAAATTTGCTGCATTCGGGCTGAACAAAAAGAGATTCAGTTCATTTACGAACCTCCCAGCAATTTGCCCACGGGCATTACTGCCGATGAAAAGCGGTTGCGTCAGGTTTTGTTGAATCTTTTAGGGAATGCCATCAAATTTACCGATCGCGGTCGTGTCATTTTGCGAGTGGATGTTGTTGAGTTTTTGCGGGAACCGGAGCGAGTGCGGTTGCGCTTTGCGGTTAAAGATACAGGAATTGGCATGTCGCCAGAGCAACTCCAGCAAATTTTTCTACCGTTTGAACAAGTGGGGGAAGTACGGCGACAAACGGAAGGCACAGGACTGGGACTGGCTATCACCGAAAAAATTGTTGAGATGATGGGGGGCTACATCCAGGTCAAGAGTCAACCCAATGTCGGCAGCGTGTTTGAGTTTGACATTGAGTGCCGGGTTGCTGCGAATTGGACGACAACCAGTGCTGTAACTCGACAAGGACGCATTACAGGCTACACGGGCGATCGCAAACGTATTTTGGTGGTGGATGATCGCTGGGAGAATCGCTCTGTGTTGACCAACTTGTTACAGCCTTTGGGCTTTACCGTGGTGGAAGCCAGCAATGGCCAGGAAGGGTTGGATACGGCTCAGCAAACCCAACCCGACCTCATCATCACCGATCTGCTCATGCCCATGATGAATGGTTGGAATTTTCTGATGCAAGTGCGGCAATCAGAAGCTTTGAAACATTTGCCTGTGATTGTGTCATCGGCCAGCACGTTTGATGCCGATCGCCATAAAAGTCTTGCAGCCGGGGGGAACGATTTTTTGGCTAAACCTGTGCAAGCACCGGAACTCTATCACCTTTTGACAAAGCATCTGCAACTGGAGTGGATTTATACCGAGACGAGTGCGATCGCGCCAAAAACAGCATCCCCAGCTGAGCTAATTGTGCCGCCCCGTACCGAACTATCTGCACTGCTAGAGTGTGCCAAGCGAGGGCAAATTAAGGGAATTCAGCAAGAATTAGAGCGTTTAGCTCAACTGGATGACACCTATCATCCATTCGTCAATCAGTTGAACTTATTTGCAAAGGAATTCAACATCCAAAAAATTCGTCAATTTCTTCAAGAAAAAGTGGGGTGATTTATTCAGTAATTTACCGATTGTTTGAATTATCTACCTACGGGTAAATACGTTTGATGTTGATTGAGGGAGCGATATACCGATGGCCATAAATTCTAGTTATGACACTATTTTAGTGATTGATGATAACCCAACCAACTTGGAAGTATTGCACAATGCTTTGGGTTCATCAGGTTATGACATTTTAGTAGAAATGGATGGCCTAAATGGCATTGAACAAGCGAAAAATCATTCACCAGATTTGATTTTATTGGATGTTCAGATGCCGGGAATTGATGGATTTGAAACCTGTCGTCAATTGCAAGCTGATCCAGCCACAAGCAGCATTCCCGTAATTTTCATGACAGCGCTAACCGATACCTCCCATAAGGTGAAAGGCTTTCAGTTTGGTGCGGTGGACTACATTACGAAGCCATTCCAGCAGGAGGAAGTTTTAGTCCGCATTCAAACCCATCTAAAGCTGCGTCGCCTCAGCTTAAAGCTAGAACAGCAAAACCAAGACTTAGAACAGCGGGTTCAACAGCGCACGGCTGAGGTGACGAAAACCCTGCAAGAACTGAAACGAGCACAATTGCAGTTAGTTCAAAGCGAAAAACTGTCTGTGCTGGGTCAACTTGTGGCTGGCATTGCCCACGAAATTAACAATCCCGTCGGCTTTATTTCTGGCAATCTAAAACAGGCCCGATTGGCAATGAACGATGTGATTGATTACCTTCGACTGTATCAAACCAAGTTCCCAGACCCGGACAAAGAACTTCAGCAAGTAGCAGCAGAACTTGATATTGACTATCTTCTGGATGATCTCCCCAAGATGTTTATGTCTATGCAGATGGGGGTTGAACGCATTTGCAACATTAGTACATCCCTAAGAACATTCTCGCGGGCGGATGCAGATATCAAAGTCTGTGCAGATATTCATGAAGGAATTGAAAGTACCTTGATGATCTTGCAGCATCGCTTGAAAGCTCAAGAGCGGCGTCCAGACATTCAAGTGATTAAAAACTATGGAAACATTCCAAATATTCAGTGCCATTTAGGGCAACTCAATCAAGTTTTTATGAATATTTTGGCGAATGCAATCGACGCATTGGAGGATATGAGCCAGGACCGCAGCTATCAAACGATCCAACATATGCCTAACCAAATTACGATTACAACTGAGTTCATCGATGATGAACGGAGTGTGATCATTCGGATTGCAGACAATGGTATCGGAATGACAGATGAAGTCAAGCAGCGTCTGTTTGATTATCTATTCACAACTAAGCCTGTTGGCAAAGGAACAGGGTTGGGAATGACGATCGCCCATCAAATTATTACTGAAAAACATAAAGGAACGATCGCAGTTAGCTCCAAGCCAGGAGAAGGAACAGAGTTTGTGATTACTTTGCCAATTGAATAAATCAGCTTGTTTGCTTCCCTCTAATCGTTCGTACCTAATTACGCTCGGCACATTTTGGGGTGATGCCTAATTGCAGTTACCGAATAGGGCGACCGTCTTTGCGCGTTAGAGCCCATGTACCATTTGGCAATTGGGTGGCCTTGAGATCGTCGTTTGGGTATTCGACTTCATCTCCTGCGGTGCGATCGCCAACTTCGAGGTATACCACGCTCGCTTCCGACCGATTGACAAGCTGATGGGCAATCCCTGTACCTGCCTTAAAGCCATAGCAATCCCCAGGATTCAACGTAAATTCTTCTTCTCCAAGAACCAGCGTTGGGGTGCCTTCCAGCACAAAGATGAATTCATCCTGCTTGGAGTGACTGTGAGCAAGAGCAGACACGGCACCTGGTGAAAGATGAGTTAAATTGACTCCAAAGTTGGTTAGGCCAAAAAACTCACCCAGTTTGCGTTTCAATCGACCTTGAACCAGTGATGCATACGGTTCTGGGTAAATTGTCTTGCCCATGGACGCTGGAATCGATGTGGCCGAAATTGGTGCTTGCTTTCTCATCTTCATTCTCTACGTTACGTTTTGGTTGAGCAACTGCCAACAACCTTTATATCCACACAGGGAGACTTTTATCAGGGACTTCAACTGCACAACGTTCCTGGTCAGCGGTTGTAGAGAGATTTGAAATCTCACGAGGGGTTCGGTGAATTCTTGCACCAGGATTGTGATGCCGTGACCACTCCAACAGATATTAATCCTCGGTAGATGGCTTGCTACGCTGCTGGCTACTCCAAAAAAGTTGTAGTGCGGACTCATCCACTATGTAAGCTGATTCACTGTCCCTAATCACTCGTTTACCAAGCCGAGGAAAAATGCCAATATCCAAACCTCCGGCTTCTCCACCCATCAGGTACACAAGGTCTTCATCAAATGGATTGCGAAGATGATGGGGTTGTTGAGGTAGCCCATATCCCATGAAGTCTCCTGGTTCAACTTCGTATTCCTTATCTCCAATTTCCACAATCCCTCGTCCTGACAAAATGTAAACCCATTCTTCTTCATTCTGGTGAGCGTGGAAAATGAAAGATTCTTTGCCTGGTGGTACACGAGCAATTGTTACACCAATGCGTTTGAGGCCGACAGCACGCCCAAGGAAGTGTAAATAAATTTCTGAATTAGGATTGAGCGGATGGTGAAACTCAAACGCATTCATTGCATTAATGTCGGATGCTTTCAGCAGAGAATGTTGTTCATCAGTCACGTTGATGTCCTCCTATCAAGTTGGCAGATGGGCTGAGCACCATAATCAAACCTCAATTGCTTCTCAGATTCCCTTCACCTGTTGCCCTGCCAAAATCTCAAAATACCTCAATCCTGCGCATTGGCAAATAGCCTGTTGATTACCTCTTGCCCAAAAACCTAGCAGTACAACGGTGAAATTAGGCGGCGGTAGACAAGCTTAAATTCTGACAGATAACTTTTATTCCGCCGCACCAACCTAGGGTTAACGTGAATTCGGGATAAGCAAAGCCCAGTTTTGCGTGCACGTTGCGCACGCAAAACTGGGCTTTTTCAAACGTCGCGTGTCGCGCGACCTTTGAAAAAGCCCTTAATCCGAACTGATGTTAGTGTTAGCTCCGACATTCCGCAGGTTGCTCTGGGAATTAAAGGGAGTGGGGATAAGCTGAGGGAGACGAGTTAGGATCGCCCCCTTGCAGATCGAGAACTTGGACCACTTGGGACTGATTGCGGGTGTTATTGAT
>NZ_JBNXVR010000035.1:0-72936 GCF_050565595.1 Leptolyngbya sp. AN02str
CCACCCCCCCCCCAAAAAAACAACCACACATTTGAAACACGACCAGAAATCGCAGTAGTGGGGTGACGCGATGGCGCTGGAATGGTTTGCCGCCTTGGGTATTGAACTCGGTGGATACGTGGCCAAAGATATTTTGCTGCCTTTAGTCAAGGACGGCTTTGAAGGCTATGTCACCGATTTTTTGCAAGGCTGCATTTCCGATGCGGTGGGGTTGGCCAGCCAGGAACCCGCGCAAAAAGCGGTTGGGCAAGCGCTCAAAGCGTTTTTGGTGTTGGTTGAAGACGAGCTGGAATATGCCGATATTTCCCGTGCCGAAATTCGGGATTTTTACGAAAAACCAATCAAAACGTTTATTCACGATGATCAGGTGAAGCCGCTGCTGGGCAAAGCCTTTGACCCAGATTGTCGAGATGTTGATCCTGGAGTGCTGGAGACTCGATGGGCCGAGCTACGGCTCAAGCCATTGCCCGATGGGTTTGATATGGAGCAGGTGACAAAGCAATACCTGCGCGAAGTCAAAGGCATTGTCAAAAGTTCACCTGAACTGAAGGAACTGCTAAAGCTGCACAATCAGGAAGCCATCCGGCGAGGGGTTGAGGAACTGGTGGGCATTCCGGCAGACTTTGACCTGCGGCAGTATCAGGAAAGCTTGACTGAGCGCTACGGCAACCTGAAGCTAGAATCGCTGGACACCACAGGCTATGCCTACAACGAACTCAAGCTGTGGCGCATGTTCATTCCGCAGGATGTGCGCACCTGCCAGGAATTTAACCCCAAGCTGTACGAAATCCCCAAAGAGCGACTGCGGCAACTGGTGGCCCAGGGAGAGCTAGACGCTGCCGAGCTATTGGAAGAATCCTACCTGCACGACTACCACCGCAGTTACCATAGCCAACCCATGCAGCCTGTGCTGGAGGTGGTGGGCGATACCGCCACCAACGGCACCCACCAAACCCCACGGGAAAAGCTGGTGGTGATACTGGGCGATCCGGGGTCGGGAAAATCCACTTTGTTGCAATACCTGGCGCTGCAATGGGCGCAGCAGCCGATCCGCGAAGTGCGCGAACTAGCGACCCGACCGCTGCCGCTGATGATTGAGCTGCGGCTGTATGCCCGTGATAAACAGGAAGGGCGATGCAATAGCCTGTTGGAATTTTTGGATCGGGGAGGGGTGGCCTGCCATCTGAACCAACGGCGGCTGCATGAAGTGTTGCAGCAGGGGCACGCCATTGCCCTATTTGATGGGTTGGATGAGGTGTTTGATCCGGCGGTGCGGAATACGATTACCACGGAAATTCATCGGTTCACCAACACTTACCCAACGGTGCAAACCATCGTGACCTCGAGGTGGCTGGGCTACAAGGCGCAACCCTTGCGCGATGCCGGATTTATCCACTACATGCTGCAAGACCTGACGGTGGAGCAAATCCACGCCTTTATTGTGCGGTGGCATGACGAAACCTTTCGGGATGAGGCGGACAAGGCACGCAAGCGCGATCGACTGCAACGCGCCATTACCGACTCCAAGGCTATTCGGGAGCTGGCCGGAAACCCGCTGCTGCTAACGATGATGGCGATTTTGAACCGGAACCAGGAGTTGCCGCGAGACCGCCCCGAACTGTACAACCAGGCATCGCGGGTGCTGCTGCACCAGTGGGATGTGGAGCGCGACCTGATAGAACAGGGGCTAGACCCCATTACCCTAGATTACCGAGACAAGCAGGCCATGCTGCGGCAGGTGGCCTTTCACATGCAGGCGGGCGACAAGGGCTTGGCCGGAAACACCATCCGCGCCGAAGACCTGGAGCGAATTTTGATGGCGTATCTAAAAACCAACGAGATTGCCCACCCCCGCGAAACCGCCCGCCGCATGATTGAGCAATTGCGCAAGCGCAACTTTATTCTGTGCTTTTTGGGAGCGGAGACCTACGCCTTTGTGCATCGCACCTTTTTGGAATATTTTGCGGCGTGGGCGTTTGTGTGGGAGTTCAAAGAAACCCAAACCCTCAGCTTTGACCAACTGCGCGACCAAACCTTTGGTGCCCACTGGCAAGACGAATCCTGGCACGAGGTTCTACGCCTGATTGCCGGGATGATTGATCCCAAATTTATGGTGGAAATTGTCCAGTTCTTGATGGAGCAGAAGGTTGAACCGCAACAGTTTTTGGATGAAAGGAATCGGCTGAAACCGGGCGGAATTGGAAATTTGCTACTAGCCGCCGAGTGCTTGCAAGAAGTGCGTTCACCCTCCGTGACTGCAACTATCGCTCAAGCCCTGATGCAGCAATTGCAACAGACTACCGAGCGTGAGTCTTCCCCTAGATTTAACAATGCTGCTGCCCAGGCCATTCTGCGCTCCGTTGCTCTGCTGGGCAAAGACCAACCCGCAACCCTACGTTGGCTTAAGCAATGCCTTGAGTTAGATCGCAGTTCATATTTGCCGGAATCAGCCGTGGAGGCGATCGCCCAATTCTGGAAAGACGACCCGGACACCCTACCCATGCTCAAAACCCGTGCCCAATCCGATGACCATTGGGCTGTGCGCCTTGCTGCTGTGCAGGAGTTAGCTCGTGGGTGGAAAGACGACCCGGACACGCTACCCATGCTCAAAACTCGTGCCCAATCCGATGACGATTGGGCAGTGCGCCAAACTGCCGTGCAAGAATTAGCTCGTGAGTGGAAAGATGACCCGGACATGCTATCCATCTTCAAAACTCGTGCCCAATCCGATGACGATTCGGCAGTGCGCCAAGCTGCCGTGCAGGAGTTAGCTCGTGGGTGGAAAGATGACCCGGACACGCTACCCTGGCTCAAAACTCGTGCCCAATCCGATGACAATTCGGCAGTGCGCCAAGCTGCCGTGCAGGAGTTAGCTCGTGGGTGGAAAGACGACCCGGACACGCTACCCTGGCTCAAAAGCCGTGCCCTATCTGATAACGATTCGGCAGTGCGTCAAGCTGCCGTGCAGGAGTTGGCTCGGGGATGGAAAGACGACCCGGACACGCTGCCCATGCTCAAAAGCCGTGCCCTATCTGATAACGATTCGGCAGTGCGTCAAGCTGCCGTGCAGGAGTTAGCTCGGGGATGGAAAGACGACCCAGACACGCTACCCTGGCTCAAAAGCCGTGCCCAATCCGATGACCATTGGGCAGTGCGCCAAGCTGCCGTGCAGGAGTTAGCTCGGGGATGGAAAGACGACCCAGACACGCTACCCTGGCTCAAAACTCGTGCCCAATCCGATGACGATTGGGCAGTGCGCCAAGCTGCTGTGCAGGAGTTAGCTCGGGGATGGAAAGACGACCCAGATGTATTTGAATTGCTGTGCCGTTGTACACTTGATGATCCGTTTGGGCGGAAATACCGTTTCCAGGATAATCCGCGCCAAGTGGCGTTACAGGCATTAGTTGAGCACTATCCCAGCCATCCCACAACGCGAGAGCTGTTGCAGGATAGAGCCGCCCATGACCCCGATGAGCAGTTTCGGGAATGGGCTGCCGAGTCACTCAAGTCACTGCAACTGCAACAAATGCAGGGCTAGGCTACGCTGCGCACCTGTTGGCGGATGGGAATTTGGATGACAAATTCTGAGCCTTCTCCTGGGGTGGAAACACAGTCCAGCCTGCCCTGGTGCCGTTCGCTCACCACCTGGTAGCTAATGGCCATTCCCATACCTGTTCCCTTGCCCACCTCTTTGGTGGTGAAAAAGGGATTGAAGATCTGGCTCTTTACCTCGTCGGTCATGCCCAGGCCATTGTCGGCGATCGCAATGCGGACCCAGTCATTTCCCATCAACGATGTGCGAATTTGGATATACCTGGACTGTTCATTCATCTGTTGTAGCGTGCGATGGCGATCGCGTTCCTCCAACGCATCAATCGCATTCAATAGCACATTCATAAACACCTGATTTAGCTGTCCGGCATAGCATTCCACCAGAGGTAAATCCCCATATTCCTTAATCACCTCAATGCCAGGATGATTGGCCCCTGGCTTAAGACGGCTCGCCAAAATGACTAACGTATTGTCGATGCCCTCATGCAAATCCACATCCTTCATTTCTGCCTCATCCAACCGGGCAAAGTTGCGGAGCGATCGCACAATTTCGCGAATGCGCTCTGTGCCCATGCGCATTGACCTTAGCAGCTTGGGCAAATCGGACTGAATGAACTCTGGGTCAACCTCCTCCACCGCCGCCCGCAACCCTGGCGAAGGGTTGGGCACTTGTTCCTGATAGAGCATAAGCAAATTCAACAAATCCCGCGTGTACTGTTCGGTCGGCATAATGTTGCCGTGAATAAAGTTCACCGGATTGTTGATTTCGTGGGCAATTCCCGCCACCAGTTGACCCAACCCCGACATTTTTTCCGCCTGAATCATTTGGGTCTGGGTGCGCTGTAGCTCTTGCAGCGTGCGCTCTAGCTCCTCGGCTTTTTCCTTCAGCTGCGTTTCTGAGGCCTGTAGGGCTTCTTGGGTGAGATGGCGCTCGGTAATGTCTCGGCTAACGCCCAACACCGCAAACACCTCGCCCGCCGCATCGTATAATGGCGCTTTGTGCGTGTCGAACACGCGCATAGAGCCATCGGAGAGCGACGCCACATCGTAGGGATTGTGAACCAACTTTCCAGCCAGGGCTGCCCGATCATCCGATCGAAATCCGCGAATACCCTTTTCGGGATCGCCCTCGATCATCTCTGCCGAAAAGCCCAACTCCGAGTCGGTTTTTCCTAACATGTCGTCTGGGGTTTGGGCGATCGCCCTGGCATAGCTCCGGTTCGCCAAGATGTATCGAAACTCGCGATCTTTGGCGAAAATCCAGTCTTCGGTAGAGTCCAGCACCGTTCGCAACAAGCGCGACTGATAGGCCGCTTCTTGCAGTGCGGTTTGGCGATCCATTTCGGCCTGTTTGCGATCGCTCACATCCAGCTGCAACCCGTCCCAAATCGTTGAACCATCCGGCTGACGTTCCGGTTGCGACAGACCATGCAGCCACTTCAGCTTGCCCGATGGCATGATAAAGCGCCCAATCCAGTCCCAGGGTTGTAGAGTTTGCCGCGATACTTCAATCGAGGTGTGGAACGATTCCTTATCGTCGGGATGCACGCAGTCCAGAATGAGATGCACATTCTGGATGGCCTCCTCTGGTTCAACTTCGTACAGCGTTTTGCACGAGGCGTTAATGTACGACAGCCCCGGATTGCCCTCGGCATCGGCATAGAACCGATAAATCATACCGGGCAAATTTTCGGCCAAGCGTTGAAACCGCGCTTCACTTTGGCGCAGGGCGGCTTCCATGCGATCGCGCTCTGCTTCGGCTTGTTTGCGATCGCTAATATCGTGCATGGCGACTACTGCACCCAGCTTCTTGCCATCCGCATCAAAAAAAGCGCGACCACTCGCCAACAACGTACGCACTCGTCCCTGCTTGGGCGCAATCACCATTTCGGCCTCATGCACCACCTCCCCCCGAAACGCCCGAAATAGGGGAATATCCTCTGTTGGCATAGGGGTGATGCCATCGCCCAAGTACAGGTCGTAGTGTTCGGCCCAGTCATCTGGCGGTAGCGCAGTTTTGGACAAGCCATGAAACTCCTGAGTGGCGCGGTTAAACAGCATCAAATGCCCCGTTTCGTCGCAGGCCACAATGCCATCACTTAGGGTATCGAGAATGGCCTTCAGTTGTTCCTGTTCCTTTTGCAAATGGGTGGTGACTCGCTGCCGTTCGGCTTCAAGTCGCTGGGTTTCGGCAATTTCCTGCACCAACTTTTGCTGTTGAATGTGCAGCTCCAGCTGGTTCATCACCTGCCGTGCTAATGCTTTTAGGGCCGATATTTGTTCTGGGGAGAGCGATCGCGGCTGGGTGTCGATCACACACAGCGTTCCCAACCCAAACCCCTCCTGGGTGAACAACGGCACCCCTGCATAAAAGCGCAGGTAAGGCTCACCCGTCACAAGGGGATTATTAACAAAGCGGGCATCTTCCCAGGCATCGGGAACGATAAACACATCGTGCTGCAAAATTGCATGGGCGCAAAACGACGAGTCGCGCGATGTTTCGCAGACATCCACCCCAACCGATGCTTTGAACCATTGGCGGTCGGCATCGACCAGGCTCACCAGGGCGATTGGGGTGTTGCAAATGTACGAGGCTAGCAGCGCTAAATCGTTATAGGCGGTTTCGGCTACCGTATCGAGAACGCCATAGCTTTTGAGCTTGGCTAGCCGCTGGTTTTCATTATTGGGAAATGCTGCTCTCATGAACTGAACCTATGAATGAATCCTGGGCATGATGTTGAGGTTTCTAGCGTTGATCGGGTGAGTGCTGATAGGTCAGCGATCGCCCAGCCGTGCCCCACAGAGGGCGATCGCGTGGGTTTGGGCAACCCGAATCGGGTTCGCAATTTTTTCACTGCCAGCGCCGCACAGATTGGTGACTCAGCCCCTTCGCAAAGCTGCCAGAGCGAAGGTTACCCATTCCTGTGGCCTGTTTCTGTGGCCTGTTCCGGTGGGCTACCCCCGTAGGCAGAACAATCTGTTGTATTGTCTACAAGTTTCAAGACTGGTTTTTAAGAGAGGATTTACTTCAAGATTCCCGAAAAAAACCTTAGTAGAAACATAAGACCTAAATATTTTTTGAAGGCGGGAAAACTTTGCTGAGAATCTGATGGAATTAGACCGCTGTGATGCGAGATCAATTGGGCGTGAAACGATGAACTCAAACTGTCATTTACTGTGGCGATCGCGATCGCGAGATCTGGCGCTATTCTATTTCCCGCAAGGGCGGACAGAGAACGGGATAAGCTTGTTCGTCATAAAATGTGAGTTCTGGTTAAACGGATTCACATATTTGTAATACGCTGCAAATTTTATTCAGCCAATTGAGCAGAATCTATGGAGAAAGAGCGATTGACAAATCAAAAAAAGCAGTAAACTTTAGCTCGCGTTCTCCCATTTCCTCCGGTTTTGTGGAGCACGGGATGGCATCACAGAGCCAGCGTTCCTGCTTCCTTTCCACTCCTTGACCCAGGGTTTTGCTCTGTCGTTGCTCCAAGCCATCTCCAAGTCAAACTGTACTCCCCAAACCGTACTCCTTCACAAAGACATTCACCCGATCGCACGAATTCATGATAAAACTCAGTCCCTCACACTGAGAAACATTGGCAGGGCTGACGCAAGCCCGCCAAATTTAGCGGGTTTGCGCTGTGGATATGAATCACTCTATCCACAGCACAGATGCGTCAGTCCTGATTGAATCACGATAGAAAACATGACCTTGAATCATTCGTTGGTGGGTTCGCCTCGGTTGCGGGTGGCTGGCTTTGGGGCGATCGCACTGGCAGCGGCATTGTGGGCGATCGCGGCCATTGTCGCCCGCAGCTTGTTTGATGCAGGAGTGGCCCCCTTTGAGCTAGCCATGGCTCGGGTGGTGGTTGCCGTGCTGGGGTTGGGATTGGCAGGCCAATTTCGCCAACCTGTGCGCACCTGGTTCAACGGTCGGGTGTTGGCTTTGGGACTATCGCTGGCCCTGGTTACCGCAAGCTATTATGTGGCGATCGCGCGGCTTTCGGTAGCGGTGGCGATCGTGATTCAGTACACGGCTCCTGCCATGGTTGTGGTGTGGACAGCGCTACGCCTTCGCCGTCCTCCTACCTCGGCTACGATTGTTGCTGTGCTAGCGGCGTTGGTGGGTGTGGCATTTGTGTCGGGCATGGGCAACCAGCAGATTCAGCTAGATGTTTTGGGGTTATTTGCCGCCGGCTTGAGCGCCCTATTTTTTGCCTCCTATGCTCTGCTGAGTGAATCGCTGGTCGATCGCCTGGGGGCAGCAGGGGTCATGTTTCGCGGATTTTTGGTATCCAGCTTGTTTTGGGTCGCGTTCCATATGGTGCAGGGATTTCCCATTCACTTGTTTGCCACCAAAACTCTGTTGGGCATTGGGTTCGTGGGCATTGGTGGCACGCTGATTCCCTTTAGCCTAATGTGTTGGGGCATTCAACAGGTGAGCGCAGAAAGAGGGGCGATCGCTGCCAGCTTAGAACCAGTTCTGGCCGCTCTCTTCGCTTGGATCTGGCTCAGCCAGTCGTTGAGCCTCGTGCAATTATTGGGGGGTGGTCTTGTGCTGATTGCCGTAACCCTGTTGCAATTTCAAACCGCAACGCAAGCCAATCATGAACGGTGAGTCATAGAACGATAGACATTACAAACCTCGTACCGAATCCGAATGTTTGCGACGCTTTGGCTATCGTTCTGGTACATTCCGTCACAAGAAATCATCCAACTGCCTCACCCCTAAACAACCAGCCTCAATCACAAGTCCAGCAAAGATCTGTCTTTAGCTCGACTAAAGGCTTGAGTTTTTTTATTTAGAGTAGGGAAAGGTTTTGGCATATTGAACAGTTAATTCAGCAAGCAGTCATCATTAAACGTGCATCCTAAAACTCTGTGTTGCCTGCACAGCGGGCGGTACAGGGTTTTAGGTTCTCGTTTTTAATGGTGTTGAGGTAGTGATTTGTGGATATTTATATTCTTGATTTGTTGGTGATTGGCATTTTGTTATTTGCCGTATCGCTGGGGTCGGGTTGGATTGAGCGGTTACCGCTGTCCTATGCCCTCATTTATTTAATTGTTGGAATTGCGCTCAGCCCGTATGGGGTGAATCTGATTCAAGATCGGCCTGATACGAACTTTTTAGAGCGTTTAACGGAATTTGTCGTGCTTGTGTCGCTGTTTAGCTGCGGGCTCAAAATGAACCGCCCACTGCGACCCTGGCTATGGAAATCGACAATTCGGTTGATTGGGTTTCTGATGCCGATTTCCATTTTTGGGGTGGCGGCGATCGCCCATTGGCTGTTGCAGTGGGAGTGGGGGGGAGCTGTGCTGTTGGGGGCAATTTTGGCTCCCACGGATCCCGTCCTGGCATCTGAGGTTCAACTTATTGACCCAAACGATAGCGACGAACTGCGGTTTGGCCTGACTTCTGAAGGAGGCTTAAATGATGCTTTGGCCTTTCCGTTCGTGTATTTTGGGCTGCATTGGATAGACGATAGCAATTGGCAAAACTGGTTTGTGGAATGGGCGATTGTTGATTTGATCTGGGCGATCGCCGCCGGATTGGTTGTGGGAATCGTGGTCGCCTATGGCTTACAGCGGATTGAAAACTTCTTTTTTGTGCGACGCAAGGTCGATCACCTCATGGAGGATTTCGTTGGACTGGCAACCATTCTCATTACCTATGCGATCGCCGAATTGGTTAATGGTTACGGGTTTTTGGCAGTATTTGTCGTGGCCATGGCTACACAATATCAAGGGCTAGACTCAGAAAAAGCCGCTGCTCGTCTCCATTTTATGGAGCGCACCGAAAAGCTCACCGAAGTCGGCATTATCTTACTTCTGGGCACCATGTTACGCGTTGAGCCCATTCTGCGATTTGCGCCAGCAGCCTTGCTCATTGCCTTACCGCTGCTGTTTATCATTCGTCCACTCGGCGCGTGGATTAGCACCGTGCGCATGTCATTGCGGCCCTCGACTCGCTGGCTCTACGGATGGTTTGGCATTCGCGGCGTAGGCTCGCTCTACTATCTAGCCTATGCCCTCGGCCATGGCTTACAAGATAACCTGGGAGAAGCGATCGCCTGGATCACCTTCACCACCGTCACCTTATCTGTCACCCTCCACGGCATTAGCACCACCCCCCTCGTAAACTGGTACACCCGCCGCCACGCCAAAATATGAGCTCTGCCCACTCCCAAACCTGATCCCACCTCCACCGATGCGAAGCGGCCCAACACTACTCACCGATATCCCCTTTGCCGAGGGAGGGTCTGGGAGGGACGGGCTGCCGTCTCTCCCAGTCAGGGGGTTTGGGGGGCGACGCGCCCCCAAGCACAATCTGTCATCCCAACCACCACCCCCAACATCCCCCATCCAAACACCAGAAGCTGCGGTGATATTCTAGACGTGTGGTTATTGGTTATGGAAGGGGTGCATCGCACCCCTTCCATAACCAATAACCACACATTTGAAACACGACCATCACTTCGCATCCATCCAATTCGCGCCAGCATTCATCTCCACCTTCAGCGGCACACTTAACTGGACTGCCGACTCCATCACTGTTTTGATCTTTGGCTTGAGGGCATCCCACTCATCTGGATGAATTTCAAACACCAGTTCATCATGCACCTGCAACAACAGATTTGCCTGATGGTTTTGCAGCAACTCATGAAGTTGGATCATCGCAATTTTAATGATGTCTGCACTTGATCCTTGAATCGGTGCATTCGCCGCCGCCCGAAGCGATTGGGCATCATATTGGTCACGCACCTTCACCTTCGCTAAGTCAATCTCGTCAGGCCGATTACCCAACAAAGATTTCAACTGCTCACTGTTGAAATTAAAGTAGCGACGACGACCCAAAATCGTTTCCACGAATCCATTGGCGATCGCCTCACGCTGCATTTGTTGCAAGTACGCGAATACTTTGGCATACCGTTCGTAGAACCGATCGATAAACATTTTTGCATCCGCATTGCTAAAGCCCGACTCCCGCGCAAACCGCTGCGCACCCATGCCGTAGATCACACCAAAGTTGATCGTTTTAGCCAAGCGACGTTCATCCGACGAAACCACATCTTTTTCAAACAAAAGCCGTGCCGTCAACGCATGCACATCCTCATTGTTTTGATAGGTTTCAATCAAAATCGGCTCTTGACTCAGATGCGCCAAAATCCGCAGCTCAATTTGCGAATAGTCCGCTGCAACCAACAGCCACCCTTCTCGTGGAATAAACGCTTTGCGAATTTGACGGCTAAACTCAGTGCGAATCGGAATATTTTGCAAATTGGGATTGGACGACGACAGACGCCCCGTTGCCGTAATCGCCTGGTTGAAATCGGTATGCACCCGGTGCGTATCGGGCCGTACCAGCGCAGGCAACGCATCCACATAGGTGGATTTTAATTTTGCCAGGTTGCGATAGTCCTGAATGCAATCAATGACGGGATGATCCCCTTCCAGTTTTTCCAACGTGGCAGCATCCGTTGAATAGCCTGTTGCCCGCTTCTTCGACTTGCGTTTATCCAGCTTTAACGTTTCAAATAGCAAGTCACTCAGTTGCTTAGGTGAACCCAGATTAAACGTTGTTCCTGAAACCGCATAGGCTTTTGTCTCAATTTCGTGCAGGTCAGTTTCCAACGTTTTGGAGAAGTGGCGCAAATACTCCACATCAATCCGAACACCTGTGTATTCCATGTCTGCCAATACTGGCTCCAGCGGTAGCTCCACACCGACCAGCAACTCGTAAATTTTGGGCACTTGTTCCAGTTCGGCCCGCAGCAGGGGCACCAAATGAAAGGCCGTATAGGCATCGGTGCCACAGTACATAGCAGCTCGGGCGATCGCCACATCTGCAAAGGTTTCGCCCTTCTTCACCAAATCAGTATAGGTTTCCGCCTCAATCCCCAGGTAGCGCAAGCCCAAATCGCTAAGATTGTGGCGCTTATCGGGATCGAGCACATAGCTGGCAATCATGGTATCCATCACCACACCCGTTAGGCGAATTCCTTGACAGCGCAGCACCAATCGGTCAAACTTGGCATTTTGCAATACTTTGGGATATTTTGCGCTTTCCAAAATCGGACGTAGCGCATCCAGCACTATGGATTTTTCCAAATTTGTGCCCTGAGCGTGGCCGATGGGAATGTAGGCCGTGTCTGTATCTCCCGAACCCCAGCAGCAGCCAATCCCTACCAGTTCGGCATCGCGGGGCTCCAGCGAAGTGGTTTCGGTATCCCATCCGACGGGCGTTTCCGCATCGGTACATTGCAGCAGTGTGGCCACCAGTGCGGTTAGCTTTTCAGAGGTGTCAATAATTTGGGGTGTGAGCGTGAGCGACTGGCGAGGAACGGCATTGTCCGTATCTTCGGCGCTAAAGAACCAGAGGTCGCCCTCTTCTTCCGCCAGGTGGGATGATGCGTCGGGCTGGGTCTGGGGGGGCGCGGGCGCTGGGGCTGCAATCCCGTTGAAGCGATCGCGCAACTTGGGCAACTGTCGCAAAAACTGCTGAAACTCTAGCTTTTCAAACCACTCCCGAACAGCAGCTTCGTCAAATCCGGTGAGCTTACACTCCTCCAACTTGGCGGTTACGGGCACATCCAAGTGAATTTGGGCGAGATATTGCGATCGCAGCGCATCTTCTTGTCCAGCCTCTAATTTTGTGCGAACTGCTTTTTTCTCAATCGCATCCAAATGGGCATAGATTTGGTCGAGGGATTGGAAGCGGGTCAGCAAGTCCACTGCTGTTTTGTCTCCAATTCCCTTGACACCAGGAATATTATCGGAACTGTCGCCGCACAAGGCTTTGTAGTCCACAACCTGATTGGGCATTACCCCCATTTTTTCCTTCACCTCGGCGGGGCCGTACTCCTTGAGCGTTGAGGTGCGGCGATAGGGATTAGTACTGAGGTAGAGCACACTCACCCCCTGGTCGGCCTCCACATCAGCATCCACCAGTTGAAACATGTCGCGATCGCCCGTCAGAATTTTCACCCGGTAGCCCTCGGCGCTGGCTCGGCGGGCTAACGTGCCAATCACGTCATCTGCTTCGTAACCGGGCACCGTGTAGATGTTTAAATTGAGTGCCAGCAGTACCTCTTGCAAGTTTGCCAAGTCCGGCAAAAAATCCTCGGGCGCATCAGGGCGCCCTGCTTTGTAGGTGCTGTCTTGCTCATGGCGAAACGTGCGCTCTTCGGGGTCAAAGGCGATCGCCATGTACTGTGGATTTTCGTGGGTCATCGTATCCAACAGCGACTTAATAAAGCCATAGGTGGCGCTGGTTGGAATACCAGTCGATGTGCGCAAACCACCCTCTTGCCCCTTGGCATGGGCAAAGTACGAGCGAAACGCGAGAGAATGACCATCAACGAGAATCAACAAAGGAGACATGGGAAACGCCAAAGCAAATCAATTCGCCTTTATACTTTAGCTTTTCCGCTGCCATCCTGAAGCGGTAGCCCGTCGCTGCCCCGGCGCTTGCTAGACCGTGGCCCGCAACGCATCTTGAAGCTTTTGCTGGTCATCTTTGCTGAGGGTGGTGCGCAAAACGGTACCGCCCGTTCCAGCAAGTGCCGCTAATACCGATTCTGGTTTGAGCGATCGCACCAGCACAAACAAGGCCGAAGAATTGGGTTGTAATGACTCTTCAACACTCGTTAAAAAACTGGGGTCAAAAACCCCATGGGACACATTTAATTCGCGATGAAACACCACCGCACTAATGATGCCGCCCCACAACTCATTGCCCAATTCGGGAACGGGTTCCACCAAATCGTGATAGGCCTTAACCCGAATTTGACCGTCGGCATTTTTCACCACGACCACGGCATCTTCCAATTCTAAAAGATGATCATGCTCCAACTTGAGCAGTTCTAACAAGGTATGATCCGCTTCAAATTTGCCGTCAAATCCTACGATTACGAGTTCGCTCATCCCGCTGCCTATCATACGTTTCAATCGTCTTGCCATGCAGCCTAGCACTTTCGCGATCGCCCTTTGGTAAAGCTGGGGTTAAGGTTCCTATCAGGGACATCGTTTGCCCTAAGTTTTGTCAACTCAGGAAATAAAGGAACCTTGATTGCGACTGAGAGCACAGTTCTAAATATAAGCTTATATTTAGAGGCTTCTAAATATAAATTCAGGTTTTTTGATGATGCGTTGATGGCTTCATCCCACTGCAAAAGATAGAGAGAGCAAGCCTACTCCACAGGAAATGTCATGGAACTGAATCATGACTGGCCATAAAGCGAAGAATGCGATCGCAATGCAACATATTCATGCTTAACTTCATCCTAAAGCCAGCAAAAGATGGGATTTTTTAGTTGAAATCTAAGTCATATTCGTGATTACTAAATACCATGATGACAACCACTGAGAGCCTGGAATAGCACGCCGCTATTTAATTATGCAAGAGTTCAAAATTGTTGAAGCGAGTACTGAACACTTTGAAGCGATTAGCGAGATTCACAATTCCCATGTGTACGATGCAGCGAAAGTTAAACAGAATAGATTTTTGATTGCCAAAATAAGTCCTGAAGACATTGCACAGCAATTGGCTAAAGCAACCCAATACTTTGTCGCTCTCGATTCGCAGAGTCATGTACTGGGACTTGTGTCCATCTCTCGACCTCACATCACCGAGGAATTCATTCAGCAGGTCACTTGGGCAAATCAATCTTGGATTGACCAAATTTTGAGCGATCGCCACATCTATATCAACACGTTAGGCATTCACAATCAGCATCAGGGAAAAGGTATTGCCCAACAGCTGTATCGCTCCCTATATCAGCGGTTTCCAGGGGCCTGTTTTTCTGCATTTGTGGTGACTCGGCCTGTTCTCAATGAGCGATCGCTGGCCTTTCACGAAAAGCAAGGCTTTCGAAATGTTGGCACGTTCGCTCGCGATACGTTCCTCAATTTTCAGAACTATGCCAGTGCCTTGCTGGTTTTGGATCAATCGCAACCGGGCAAGATTTAGGCAATTGTGGCTGGGGATCGGGTACGGCATACCCAAACCCTCAACCCAATTGTCCCTAGATTTGGTGGCCTTGTGTCAGTCCTGTAGGGTTTTGAGCAAATCGACAATGGCGATCGCCCTCAGGATTGGTCAAATCAAGCAGCTGACAGTCAATTTCATCGCTGCCCTATCCATTTAGGCCCGTCTCACGCGAGAATATTAAAGATATGTAAAACTGCCGATACCCGAGGAGCGATCGTGTACCTCTATTACTCCCCTCCCTACATTTTGCTGATTGCTGGCTTGCTAGCTGGCATTACCTCTGGCTTAGCGTTTGAAGCCACCCTCAAGCTTGCCGTCAGCGACTGGTCCAAAAATCGCTCAACCCGCACTCTGGCAAACCTGAAGGGAATGCAGCTACTCATGCCCTTTTTGGGAATTTGCGGTGGAGTGTGCTTCTTTTTGGCGGCTGGTCTGGAAATTTTTGGGTTTCCTACGTGGCTGGGTTATGCGATCGCCCTTCCTCTCACCCTGTTCATTGGCCTGTTGATTTGGACTCAGTTGGCTCAGGTATTGCGCCAGCTCGAAAAAGGTGGCTCTCAAGCGCTGGATCTTGACTCCTTCGGTTGATTCTCCCTTGCAGCTTTTAGAGCGTAAAAAGAAGCCCCTGCGTTATTTCGCAAGGGCTTCTTTTTTCAGGTTCTGCTAGTTCGACGAATCACGTATAGGCGAATCACATGCGGGCATAACAGGAGATAGGCAACGGTTTTGAATTGACATAATCGTGCAGCCTGTTCGGCCTGTTTGTAACCTGGGCAGATGGCAGAGAGGGACGGTGCGATCGCAGATTCCGCAAGTCTGCAAGAACGCTAACTGACCTGAACCGACTGATCCAACACGGCTTTACACGCTTCGACAGGAGCCTTTTGCCGCATTTGCTCAACTAAGGCTTCGTACCTGTCTCGGTTGGTTTCTAGCAGCGTTTTGGCTTGCAGTGCTGCCCAGCGCTGCTTGAGTTCGGCTTCAGCTAGGGGGCGCTTTAGGGCCGTCCACAACAAGCGAATTTGGTCGCGATCGCCCTCGCCCCCTTCGGCATTGCCATACACCAGCTGCTCAGCGGCAATTCCCGCCATCCACACCTGGCAGTACTGATCAACCCGTTGGGCTGCAATTTGCCCCGTCGAGACTTCGGCCTCTAGCTTGGAGGTGTCGAAGCTGACCCCACCTGCGCCAAACTGCTGTTGGCGAAACGCTTCCCAGGCGCTCAACGTATAGCCCGTAATGGGAATGCCCAGCATATGAGCCACAAAAAAGTGCCCCGCTTCGTGATGCAGCACGCGATCGCGATGTTCGGGCGAAAAGCGAGCGATCGCATCGAGCAGCAGCGTACTGCCTCGGTTTTGCCAGCCCAAGGTATCGAAGGCGGCTAGGGTCATTGCACCTGCCACTGCTAGCGCAGGCACCACGGGCGATAGATGAATCAACGGCCCCAGCAGGGTTGCCATCACAACCGTAAAGATGGAAATGGCAAGGAGATTGAACGAGACTTGATTCATCGCATCCGAAAAATAAACAAACGTGACGAGGCGCAAGCGAATTTGAGTTGCTGCGGGAATAGATTTGGGGCGTTGTTGCGATCGCAACAATCCCTCGCCATCCCCAATCGGGTTCGCTTTATGTCCTTAGTTTAACCTTCTGCCGCTGGTCTGCCGAAATGCGGGTATAGGTTGCATCAAGAAAATCAATCAGGTCGATGAGGGCATGTTGCAACAGCGCCAGACGTTCATTGTCGTCGGGATTCTCCACCAACGCATCCATGTCCGCCTCTAGCGAAGCAAACCACTGGCGAAATTCTGGATGGCTCAACTTTTGGACAAACGTGGCATAGCCAATGCAATCCCATGTGGTGCCCTCGCCTGGACTCGGCACGAGCATGATTTCGCCAATTGCTCGCTGTTCCGCGCGAAACAGCCGAAATGGCTGACTCATCCTACTCCGCAAAAACAAGTCAGTAATGGTGTGGATCAGCTGGTTGAGGGTGCGATTGGCGGCTACGTCCCCCACATCCAAAAACTGCACCTCGCGCCGCAAAATTTCGACCCAGCCCAAATACTCTGCCACCACAAACAGGGTGCTGTAAATGGCATATTGCTTGCGGGCTTCGCTCTTGTTGTAGAAGCGTTGTAACAGGTCAAACTCCACAATGTTGAACAAGCGACTTTGCAGATCAAATGCTGATCGCAACAGCGGTTCGCGATAGCGGGCCATAATTTCAGCAACTTTGGCCTCGCGCGATTTGGCTTCGCGCTGCTGCTCCAGCCGATCCTCCAACCGAGCCGTACGCATTTGCCCATACAATCCCAGCACCACGCTAAAGATGGCGATCGCAGCAGTAACAATTTCCCCAATGGTCATAATTGCGGCCAGTCACCCACGGCACAACAAAAATACGGCAATCCGATATAGCCCACAGGTACCTAGGGCGCACTTTGCCGCGCTTTGTAAAAGGTTTCTAGACTGTCGCGATCGCCTACAAATCGCCAGTGCCAGGGCTCGTAGCTCACATTTTGGGGATTGTCCTTGGGAAATGACATCTCAAAGCCAAACCGGGCCGCGTTGCGCTGCAACCACCGAAACGCGGGTGTTGATTCAAACGTAATTTCCAAGTGGGTTGCCGATCGCGTGGCATCGCCAATATCGATGGCATAGCCGGTGTGGTGTTCGCTATAGCCCGGAGGAGCGCTGACGGTGGCGCGCTCTGTGGGGCGCTGTCCTCGTTCTGCCTTTACATCAAAGAACAAACTGTTTTGCTCTTGCAAGGTGCGAAATCCCGATAGCGCTGAAAGCCTTACTCCATCTCGCCGGGCGGCTTCGGCCATTTCAAGATACTTGTCGGCAGCGGTGGCCCGCAGGCGAATACTGCCATCGGCCACCACCGACTTTAAGCTTGATACGGCGGCTTCGTCGTAGGGATAGTGGTTGAGTAGTGTTTCGGCTGGCGCATTGGGGGTTGACCAGGTCACTGCCGACTGCAACCCCGTTGTTGCTGGAGTTACTGCATCGGTAGAAGACAAGGTTGGCTGCAAAAAGCTGGTGAAGGCCCCGACCAGAATGGCGATCGCAAACCCAATGGTGCCCCACAGCCAATACCGCCGTTTGGCGCGATTGCGCCGCTGCATTGTTTCAGAGTCATCATGCTCACGCCGCGCAACGGGAATATCATCAAACGTTTGGGTTGAAATTGGAGTGGTTTCTTTCGATAAATTCGTGTCGCTCACTCACTTACTCCTGTTGCCGTGTTCTATCGCGCTGGTGGCTTGTGGGTAGGCTCACCTTCTGTTAGCAGTCCTAGATTACCTGAAGTGGCCTGCAATTGGGGCAATCGCTCCAATCAAACTTGACCTACTGCGAAATGCTTCAACCTAAAAAGACGCACCGGGCTTCCGCCAAATTTCATTTGCCAAAATCCAACACCTACTATAGCGCTTTGTTCCCAATCAGAATTTTTGGGGGTACGTCAGGCCGCCAGCGCAAAAGGATTTTTCTGGTGAGTGGGTGTTTTGCACTCCCCACTCCACCCCATGCATCAGCTGTAATTTTGAGGAATGATGGGGAAGTGGGTGCTGCTCCACTCTAAATTTTGCAGCCCGTCCACACCAACCTTGAGCCTGAGACCAACGTGACCTGGAAATAGGTGCTTGAGGCTCGTTTTGTGTATTTGTCATTGAGTGACTGGGTCCATGGCACCGCTTGCGCATCGCCTCCTTTTGCTTTACGTTCCGCTGTTAGGCTGGGTGCTGCTGGGGTTGGCGCTGGGCCACCTGCTGCCGCAGCGCTGGTGCAACCGATTAGGGCAATTTTTGTTTTGGGTTGGGGTGCCCGTTAGTGTGATGGGCTTTTTGCGACAGGCCGATCTGTCGGGGGCGGTGTGGCTGGCGCCTGCGGTGGCGTGGGTGGCGATTTTGCTGGGTGGGGCGATCGCCTGGATCTACATTTACCAACAAACCCACACGCTGGCTCCTCCCATTGATCCCCCGTCAAAACTGCACCAAACAGAAACCCAGGGCAGCTTTTTGCTGGCGGCTATGGTGGGCAATACCGGATATTTGGGCTATCCAGTCACGCTGGCGCTGGTGGGAGCGGCCAACTTTGGCTGGGCGCTGTTTTACGACATGTTGGGCACGACTTTGGGCGCTTATGGATTGGGGGTGGTGCTGGCGAGTCGCTTTGGCCGGGGCACCCACCGACTGCACCATCCCCTCATGGCGTTTGCCATTAACCCCACGCTGTGGAGCTTTGGGGCAGGGCTGGCGTTGCGATCGCAGCCTTTGCCCTGGGGGGTGGAAGTGGTGCTGCGGCAGGGAGCCTGGGGCAGTGTCGCGCTGTCGTTAGTGCTTATTGGCATGCGGCTCAGTCAGTTGCGATCGTGGCGCAACCTCAAGCTCGCTTCCCTCACCCTCAGCATCAAAATGGTGATGATTCCGCTGGTGTTGGGTTTGGGGCTCACCGCCTTGGGGTTAAGTGGCGCACCTCGGCTGGTTTTGGTCTTGCAAATGGCGATGCCGCCCGCATTTGCCACGCTGGTGATTGGAGAAGCCTATCGGCTCGATCGCGACCTGACGGTGACCGCCCTGGCTCTGGGCTCGGCGGGCTTGTTGCTGACGTTGCCGCTGTGGCTGTGGCTGTTTCCCATCTAGCGGAAGCGATCGCCCTCGCTAGGCCAATCAGGGATGGTGCTGGCAAGACCTCATGCCACAAGGGTATTCAAAAAACTGGTTCGAACGATTTGGGCGATCGCCCAGACCATTCACGGATCATCGGCCTGAAACTGGTAAATTTTGTCGCGCAGCAGGTAATAAAGCGATCCATTATCGAGGGTTGGGCCTTGAATGTGGGGGGTGTAGCCGTTGCAGTTCAGGCACTCTTTGTAGCTCCAGCGGAGGGTTCCGGTTTGGGCGTCCAGCGCATACACCACTTCCTCAACGGCAAACACGACACTATCACCCTGCACGAACGGGACTGCATCATGGGTGGAAATTCGCGTTGGAAAGCGCCATTTTTCCTGTTGAGTTGCCAACTCTACCGCGTGTAGATGGGGGCTATTGCCACCAAAGAAGATGAGGCCGTGGGCGATCGCCAGCTCTGAGTCCACGATTCCTCCTGCGATCGCATAGTCCCATTCCAACGCGCCTGTTTTGGCACTTAAGCCATACAGAAATCCCTGGCTGCGATCGTCCGATCCACTGCCGATGTAGACGCGACCGTTGTGCAATAGGGGTGCCGTCTCCACCCAGTTTTGCGTAGCAAATCGCCACACTCGTTTGCCCGTCTTGGCATCCAGCGCTTCAAGCCCAGTGCGAGTTCCCACATACACCAGCCCCTCTGCCACAGCTGGATTGGACATGACTTCTTGCGATCGCTCGTGCAATGCTTCGCCATTCCGAGACAGCTTCAGCGACCCCTCGGCGGGAAACATCCAGCGTTGCTCGCCTGTACTGGCATCTCTTGCACGCAAATATCCATGCAGTTCTCGAAAATAGGCCATGCCATCCCCAACGATAACGGGCGACAAAACGTTGCTTGCAACCGGAATCTGCCACTGCAGTTGTCCGGTTTGGGCGTTGAGCGCATAAATTGCAGGGTCGGAATGGTGGATAACGCCCACATACAAAATCCCGTTGGCGATCGTGGGTATGTGGCTAACCTCTCCAGCGCCAGACAGGGAAAATTGCCAGCGGATCTGCCCCGTGTCTTGATCAACGGCAAAGAGGGTCGGCACAAATTCCTCTGTCTCACCGCCAAAGTACAGCGTATTGTGGGCGATAGCGGGTGCCGATGACGCAGTGTGTGCATAAATGGTTTGCAGCTCTTTGGGATGAAAGGGAACAGAAGCCCGCGAGATGGGGCCACACCCCGTGGCGCACAACAGGCTCAACAGGGTGAACCAACGCGGAGCTTGGGCCAAAACCGTTTGAGTTGTGATGAATGTAGACGCCATGATGCAGGCACCCTTGCGGGGCGATCGCCAACTGTTGCCTTAGCTTTCCGCAATTTTGCAATAAGACTGACTCCCTTGATGCAAAGTCCTGCAAGTTTTGGCAGATCTTTATGTAAATAATGATCACGAAACGCCGCTCACCTGGATCAGGTCAACGACAGCTGAGGCAACCACAAAACCAGGGGCGATCGCAGCAAGAGCGATTGCCTTTCAGCAGGAACCCACGTTCGGAGGCCAATTGGGGATCCGAACGCGGATTTAAGGGTTACGGTTAGCGCGATTTGCACTTATGCCTGTTGCCACACCAGCACTTTGGCTTCGTACTCTGGCAGGTCAATCACCATATTGTTGTCGCCAGATTCAATATCGTAATCCGCTGTCCATTCGTGCCAGGTTCCGTTTTCGGGAAAGTTTTCGACGCGGTAGCCGGCATAGTATTGGTCAGAGAAATTGGCAATCACAACCACCCGTGACCCTTCCTCATTCCATCGACCATAGGCCAGCACCTTGCTTTCTGGATCTTCATGGAAGAAGTCAATGTTTTCGGTATAGAGCGCGTGGTTTTGCTTCCGCAGGGCAATCAGCCCCTTGTAGTACTCAAATAGGTTGCGGTTGTTGTCATGCTCTAGCAAAGTCCAGTCAATTTTGGCTTGCTCAATGGTTTTTGCTTTATACTCACCAAACTCTTCGCCCATCCAGATTAGGGGCACGCCGACGGCTGTCATCAGCAGGGCCGCACCCAATCGCACCCGGCGAAACGCATCCTCATCAAAGATTTCGCGATCGCCCAACGAGGCCATCACATGATCGTGGTCGTGGTTGGTGAGATAGTTCACCACATTGGTTGAGCCCATAAAGCCCTGCCGTTTGGCATCGAGCGCATCCTTTAACTGATCCAGATCAAACGTAGAGCCGCTAATGTGATCCAGCATGATATGCATAAAGCTTTCATGCCAGCAGCCATCCATCGGGCCATCCATATTGGTGATGTCGGTGGTTTCGGGAATGTGCTCGGCAATGTTGTAAAAGGGCTTGGGGCCAGCCGCGTCCTTGGCTTCATTCACAATCCAATGCATGAAGTCGTAGTTGGCGATTTGGCGAGCCGCATCAAACCGAATGCCATCAATGTGGAACTCGCTAACCCAATAGCGAATGGCGTCGCCAATAAACCGTCGAGCCGGATAGGTTTCTAAATTCTCGTCGTAGTGCTCATAGTTAAACTCTGGTCCCCAGTTGTTGTCAGGGTCGCGGGGTTCGTGATGATACCAGTAGTCGTGGTCAATTTGCGTCAGCGGGCACTCCGCTTCGGAATGGTTGTAAACGCCATCCATAATCACGCGAATGCCGCGAGCGTGGCACTCATCGATGAGGTGCTTGAGCCCCTCGGTGTTGCCATAGGAGGACTCGGATGCGAAGAAGTAGCGCGGGTTGTAGCCCCAGCTATGATCCCCGGGATATTCTTTGACGGGCATCAGCTCAACGGCGTTAACCCCCAGTTCGCACAGGTAGTCCAGCTTTTCAACCACGTGCTTGTATTTGCCTCGAGCGTAGGGATCGTCTTCCCCACCCGAGAAGTCGCCCACGTGCATTTCGTAAATGACGAGCTCGCGATCGCTCGGTAGGGGCTTGTCATCGTGCTGCCACACATAGGTATCAACGATGCGATCGCCATCTTTGACTCGAACGACGCCATTTTGGCTTTCATTATCAACATCAGTTGCGTAAGGGTCGGTAATTTCGAGCCACTGATCCGGCTCAACAAACCAGCTCTTGCTCTGCACTCGAAACTTGTACTGGTAGACCCCATCGTCCAAATCTACCGTGGTACGAAAGAAGCCATCCTCTCCTTTTTGCATCGAAATTTCGTCCCAATCGGAAAAATCGCCGACGAGAGAGACTGCATTGTTGTAGGGGGCAAACAAGCTAAATTCAATCGGGCTTGCCATATAAAAAGAATTTCTCTACACAAAAATTGGAGTAGCTTTATCTTCTGTGAGGTGTCGGTTCTTGGCATCGATCCCCAGAGATAGGCCACTAGAGCCCGCCTATTTCCCAAGAGGTAGGTTCGCGTCAGTTGTGTGAGAATGATAGGGGTAGAGGGCGATCGCAACTTGACCTGGAGCTGTCATTCAGACGGCAATCCTGAGGCTCAAGCCAAACGCGTTTTTAGATGAATTGGATTCAAGGTGGGTGGAGAGGAAACCCCATCGTTCATCCAAGATTTTTGGGTGATTGGTTATCAGTTCGTCGATTGTTCAGTGTGCGCAGGGTGTTCCTGGGGCTGGTTTAGGAGTGGTTTGATGGAATTGTTTTTGGCAGAGTTACGACGGAGTTGGATTCAGCTGTTGCGCTATGCCTCAGAGGCGATCGCTGGGATCATCATTACCACTGTTGTGTTTTATGGACTGTTTCTCAGCGCCAACTATTTGGCTGGGGCTGGAGCTTCGGAAGGCGATCGCCTGGAAACGATCATTGTGGGTTACCTGCTGTGGACGCTGTCGCTGTTTATCATGAGCGATATTGCGGGTGGCCTTCAGCGCGAGGCCCAAACGGGCACGCTGGAGCAGCTATTTTTGTCGCCCTATCGGGCACCCCGGTTGTTTTTAACCCGAGCGATCGCCAGTCTCACCATTCAGCTCACCATCATTACCGTCATCTTGCTCATTATCATTAGCCTGACGGGTACCCGCTTGGCTTTTACACCATTGCTGCTGCTGCCCTTTGCCACGGTGATTTTAGGCGCGTACGGTCTTGCGTTTGCCATGGGGGCCATGTCGCTGCTCCTCAAGCAGGTGCAGCAGCTGTTGGGCATTGTGCAGTTTGCGCTGCTGTTTTTGCTATCTGTGCCCACAGAAACGCTACCCGGCCCGGTGCGCCTGCTGTCGTCGCTGCTGCCCATGACACCCGGCGCGGGTCTACTGCGCGACGTAATGGCTCGCAACGATGGCTTGCAGCTCGCTCCGCTGCTGTTGGCATTCCTGAATGGTGGGGTGTATTTGCTGGTGGGGCTGAGTCTGTTTCGTGTGGCCGAGCGCGAAACCAAGCGTCGCGGTAAGTTGGCTGGATATTGATCGAGTTGGCTGAATCTGAACCCCTATGCCCGAAGGCCCCGAAATTCGACGCGCTGCCGATGCCATTGAACGGGCGATCGCCCATCAACCCTTAATTGAGGTGTTCTTTGCCTTTGATCGGCTCAAGCCCTACGAAGCAACGTTGCAGAGCGATCGCATCTTTGCTGTGCAAACCTACGGCAAAGCCATGCTGATTCGGTTTGAGAATGAACTGAACATTTATAGCCACAATCAGCTGTATGGCATTTGGATGGTGCGGAAGGCAGGCAGTCTGCCCACCACCAAACGCCAGCTTCGTTTGGCCATTCACACGCCAAAGCAATCGGCCCTGCTGTACAGCGCATCGGATATTGACGTGCTGCCGAATGATGCATTGGCGACGCATCCGTTTTTGCAACGCATTGGGCCAGATGTGCTGGATCTGGTGGTGGATGAGGCAACGGTCGCCGCCCGATTTTTGGACAAACGATTTGCCCGTCGAAGATTGCCGTCGCTGCTGCTGGATCAGGGCTTTTTGTGTGGTTTGGGCAATTATTTGCGGAGCGAGGTGCTGTTTGTGGCGGGAGTGCATCCCACATTGCGCCCGGTCGATTGCAGCCCAGAGCAAATTTTGGCTTTAGCTAAGGCGGCGATCGCCATTACCCGACAGTCTTACCAAACGGGCGGCATTACGAATGATCTGGCACGGGTAGAGGAGCTGAAGGCAAGGGGCGATCGCCGCAGTCAGTATCGCCACCACGTGTTTGGCCGAGAAGGCAAACCCTGCTACCAGTGCAGCACCCCCATTCGCAAGGAAATGTTGGCAGGTCGCCGCCTCTACTACTGTCCGGTGTGCCAACCGCTGCCTGGTTTGTCATTGATTGATAAGTGAATAGCCTGGAATTGGAATAGAAAATCAGCCCAAATTGGGGAATTTGGCAGGGCGAGTGTGCCCGACGCGTCGCATAATTTAATGGGAGAAGTTTCCACGATTCCCACGATAATAAAACGCTGTCATGAAGACGCTGTATGAATAACTATCTTGTTGCCGTTTTGTCGGATCGGATGCAGGCCGAAGCCGCCTACTCTGCGCTGGAAAGCGAAGGTGTGCCCATGGAGCAGGTGAGTCTGTTGGGCAAAGGCTACAAAAGTGCCGACGAGTACGGCTTTCTCGATCCCAAAAAGTCGGCTCGCAAAATGGCCAAGCTGATGTCGTTTTGGCTGGTGCCGTTTGGGTTCCTTGGCGGCTATGCGTTCAACGTGTCTACGCAGTTCATGCTAGTGCCAGAAATTGGCGCGCTGGGCAATCACCTGCTGGGTGGGGTGTTTGGGGCGATCGCTGGTGCCATGGGCAGCTTTTTTGTGGGTGGTGGCGTGGGTCTGTCTGCGGGCAGTGGCGATGCATTGCCCTACCGCAATCGGCTCAGTCAGGGCAAATACATCATCGTGGTCGAAGGTGCGGCCAATCTCACCAACAAAGCCACCCGCATCATCAAACAGTTTGATCCCGAAAATATTCAGGGCTACGTTGAACCTGAGCAAGTTTAGGTTGCGATCGCCCGACTGCGGCGTTCGTGATGCGAGCTGGCTTCGGCTTTTAGCAAATTGTTTACAAGCCGCTCGTTTATTTAACAACTGCACGTTTGTTCAATCTTGATATCACCATGACCTCACTTCCCAACTCTCTCGAAGAAGCCATTACTCAGGCTCAGCAAGCTACTCAAGCGGCGATCGCCGATGGACTCACTCGTCTGCAAGTAGAACTGAATTTCCCAGAACTCAAGCCATTGCCCGTGGCCCAGCAGTTTGTGGGCGCATTTGAGGACATGGGAACGGAACTGCGGGTCTTTTTTGCCGATCCGGGCTCGGCGGCGCTGGCTCGGCGCGACTGGGGCGACAAACCCTACTCGCTACGCGGCATTGGCGAACTCAAGGCCGTCATTCAGCCGGAGGAGAAACTATTTCTGTTTGTGGCTCCCTCTTCCATCGAAGTGGAAAAAGTGGAAGAACTCTGCACCGAAGCGGGCGATCGCCCCTGTGTGCTGCTCAATCCCCGATTGGAAGACGTGGCCACTATTGGCATTGGCTATGCCGGACGAAGATTGCGCGATCGCTTCCTCAGCACCATCGAGTCGTGCTACTTCATGCGTCCGTTGGATGGAGCAGTGGTATATCGTGCCTATCCCTCACCCTGGCAAGTCTGGGTCGAGCGCGAGAACGGCTTTGAAATGGTGTCCGAAACGCCCCAAAAGCCCGTGGGCGATGACCTCGATCGCATCCTCATGCGCGCCAATGGCGTTGATCCTGACGCTCCATCATTAGTCGCACCCCGTCGCGGCATTCTCTCCAGCCTGCAAGACTTTTTGCGCGCCCTCAGCCAGTAATTTGCCAACGAAGCAGCCTTTGCGATCGAAGTTGCGTTTTTGGCGATATCGAATCGGTAGCAAATTTGGGAAACCTACCGTCGCCTGTTTGACCCAATGCCAGTCAAACTAAGCCATTTGAGGGCAATAGCACTGCATTTCTGCAAACCTGATGGGCCACTCGTCAGATTTGTGCTTATTGGCGAAAGTCGAGTTGCGCTTTCCCCAATCTTTCATCAGGCTCCATATTTTCTGTAATTTGGGAAAAATTTCCTGTAATTGGGGAAAAATCACTACGAATCCCGAGATTCTACGCATTACATCCTTTAGTTTGAGTGCAGCGTTGAGCAAACTTTAAGGTTTCTTGGTGCAACCTTTACGCCGTTGATGCGATCCTTCCAAATCGCATGGGCATAATGAGATCAATAGGTCTATCGATTCTGCTTTATCCCCCAACTGGTTGATCTTTCCAAAATGTCAGCATTTGGTTCGATACACCGTGTAGGGATACCTATGCACTGTGATCTTACAAGGCTTGATCCGCATGCGATCGCAGCCGCTCATCGTTTCCAGTCTTCTACCGTTGTAACTAAAGGTTGAATTTGCGTAGTGGGTCGTCGCATATTTGTCGGAGATGTTCACGGGCATTATGACGGGCTAATGGCGCTGATGGAGGCGATCGCCCCCAATTCAGGCGATCGCGTCTACTTCGTCGGCGATTTAATCGACCGTGGCCCCAAAAGCTCTGCCGTTGTCGAATTTGTGCTGAAGAGTGGCTATGGTTGCGTGTTGGGCAACCATGAGCAAATGCTGCTCGACGCCTTTCCCAAAGGGCAAATTTCTCAGCAGGCATTGCAAGCGTGGCTCTACAGCGGTGGCCAAACCACCGTCGCCAGCTACGACAAAAACGAAGATCTCTTGTTTGAGCATCTAGATTGGTTTCGCACTCTGCCAACCCACCTCGACTTAGATGACGTGTGGCTTGTGCATGCTGGGATGAGTCCCAAACTATCGGTTGCTCAGCATACCACCCAAGAGTTTTGTTGGATTCGGGATGAGTTTCACAGCACAACTCGGCCCTACTTTGCCAACAAAACCATTATTACGGGGCATACCATTACGTTTACCTTGCCCAAGGTGCCACCCGGGGCGATCGCCCAGGGCTGCGGCTGGCTCGATATCGATACAGGAGCCTATCATCCCCGCAGCGGCTGGCTAACGGCTCTCGACTACACCACACGCCAAGTCTACCAGGCCAACGTTTACGACCACAACACCGTTAGGGTCATGCCGCTGACCGAGGCCGTCACCGAAATTAACCCCAGCCAAATTGTGCCGCGCCATCGCCAACTCCTGGAGTTGTAAGCACTTTGGGCTGTAGCGCTGATGGCTTATCCCACGCTTATCGCGGGTTTCAGACCACCAGAGCAGAGCACAAAAACGGGTGGATCACTCAGTGATCCACCCGTTTTTGAATTGCGAATTGCGGTTATCAACGCCAAACCACAAAAATGAGCTGCCAGCCGAATGGTTTGATGAACGTCAGTTTCGGTTAAGAGCGTTTCTGAAGTTTGCGCGTCGCGCAAACTTCAGAAGTGCCCATTGTTGCTTGTCCAAAACTCAGGTTTGACTTAGGAGGCGATCGCAGCAGGAGAAGGACGGCTGCCAACCGAGTGCTTGTCAATCACCTGATCGATCAGGCCGTACTCAACCGCTTCATGGGCCGACATAAAGAAGTCCCGCTCAGTATCTTGTTCAATCTTCTCTAGCGGCTGGCCAGTGTGCTTAGATAGCCACTGGTTCAGGTTTTGCTTGTGGTACAAAATTTCGCGAGCCTGAATTTCAATATCTGTCGCTTGGCCCTGCGCGCCACCCAGAGGTTGGTGAATCATAATCCGAGAGTGGGGTAGGCTCATGCGCTTGCCTTTGGCACCTGCACTCAGCAAAAATGCGCCCATGCTAGCGGCCAAGCCAACACAAATGGTGCACACATCGGGTCGAATGTGGCTCATGGTGTCAAAGATGCCCATGCCTGCCGTTACCGAACCACCCGGAGAGTTGATGTAGAGGTAAATGTCTTTTTCGGGGTCTTCTGCTTCGAGGAATAGCAGCTGAGCCACAATTAAGTTGGCTAGATCGGAGTCAACTTGAGTTCCTAGAAAAACGATACGTTCCCGCAGAAGGCGCGAGTAAATATCAAAGGCGCGTTCGCCACGGCCTGACTGCTCAATAACGGTAGGAATCATGTAGCTACTGAAGATGGAGAATCCAATTTCTCCCATTCTACTAATTTGCAGGGGCACACGGTCGGGTTTGCTCGAATTTTGAGCAGATGCCTTGAGGGCAACGTCAGGTTTTGTTAATGGCGTTTCCCAGGATTGACGACGCACAACCCTGGGAAACGCTTATTTTTTTGTGTGGATTGGGCACGCAAAACTGGATGCTTCGACTTACCCAGAACGAACGTTAAGGTATAGCGAACACACCCGACTCTACGGCTACCAGCCAGTGCAAGATCGCCAACAGTTCAGGCTGAAGATATTTCAGGCTGAGTAAGGCTGAGTCTTGAATCCTGTTGGCGAAGACTCAGGATTTAAGACTGAATATTATTATTTGAGGACTGTTCTTCTTCTAGCAGATACACCAAGATTTCTTTAAGGCGCATCCGGCTAATGTAAGGCCATCCACCCTCAGCTTCAATATCTCGCAGCAGACTGTATAGGTCTTGGCGGTTCTTGGGTAAGGTGTCTTGAAAGTAGGAATCGCGAATTTCTCGATGGAGTGATTCGAGGAGACGCAGCAACCCTAACAACGCCAAGGTGTCGCCTCGATGCTGCTCGGCTGTGGTGCGAACTAAATGGGCGATCGCCTCATTTTCTTGGGTTGGTGCTTTGGGTGCCATGTCATTCTCGCCCATACAAACGTCTTTACCTCATCCAAACAGTAATTTCATGTGTAACCAATCCCATCGTTTATGCACCCAATGCGAGCCGCAAAGCAAAACATTGCTTAAATTTAAACGAGGAGTTAGCCCTGAAGTACGCGATTTTACAGGTAAATTCACCCTATCAACTCAAGTTTGTTGATTTTGCTACTCAGACCATAGCGAATTGTGAAGACAGGTGCGGCTAAACATGACACCGTCAAATCGTAAATATCGTGCATTGCGTATTGCAACATTTTGTTAAATGTGACAACTTCTTTTAATAATTCACGAATGAGTTATCCGACAAAAGATGCGCCCAAGGTCTTGTAGAATGCTGAATAGCTCAAATTCATAAAAAATCCAGACTTACACATAAATCCAGGTTGGAGATATTCGAGGTTGACCATGAGGTATCGCGCTCTAATCATTGCATTTGTTGCACTCTGTATGAGTGCGCTTACAGCTTGCAGTTCAGGACCTGACTCAAATGGCCCCCTTACCTACGAGCAAATTCGAGGAACCGGACTGGCCAATAGCTGTCCCGAAGTGGTGGAAACCAAGCGTGGCAGCATTCCCATTGGAGATGGAGAAACCTACCGCATGGTAGGCCTATGTCTAGAGCCTCTGTCTTACGCGGTGAAGACTGAGCCAAGCAGCAAGCGCCAATCTTCACAGTTCGTAACGGGTCGTCCCTTGACTCGCTACACCTCTACGATTGACCAAGTAAGTGGCAAAATTTCCTATGGGCCTGACCATAGCCTGGTCTTTACCGAAGAGGATGGATTTGATTTCCAAGCTACGACCGTCTTGCTGCCTGGTGGCGAAGAGGTTCCTTTCTTGTTCACCATTAAAGAGTTGGTTGCTAGCACGGCTCCTGGTGTTGACGGTGTGAACACTTCTACCGACTTTATTGGCAAGTTCAAAGTGCCTTCCTACCGTACGTCAAACTTCCTCGATCCTAAGGGCCGTGGTTTGACCACGGGGTATGACTCTGCGGTTGCACTGCCTCAGGCTGATGAGGATGAACTGCAAAAAGAGAACAAGAAGCAGTTTGTAACGGGACAGGGCGAAATCTCCCTCCAGGTGACCAAGGTTGACAGCACCACGGGCGAAATTTCGGGCAGCTTTGAGAGCATCCAGCCCTCCGATACTGATATGGGTGGTAAAGAAGCTGTGGATGTGCGGATTCAAGGCCGTTTCTACGCTCGGGTTGAGCCTGCTTAAGCTAGTTACGATGTGGAATGGCGATCGCACGATCGCTCTATTTCTCTGTTTAGGAACTGAATGATGTGAGGGGGTGGGCAACCACCCTCTTTTTTTGCCAAATTTTGCCGAGAAGTTGGTACGTTTGTGCGGACTTACTCCAGAATGGGTAGTGCCGTCCTGAGCAAACCCCACGAGGGATGCTGTCATGTTTGAAGTATTAACCCGAATTTTGCTCTGGCTACTGATTGTGGCGATCCTGTGGTACGTCTTCAATCGGTTTATTCCCAGGGTTTATCTCACTTGGTTGGGCGGCCTGATTGTTTTAGCCTTTGTGGTGTTGGCATTTGTCGATCCCACCAGCCGCACGGTTTCGTCGGTATGGGGCATTTTGTCATTGCCGCTCAAGCCGTTGGGGTTGGTCATTTTCTTATTGCTGAGTGCCCTAAAGGATGGCACCAAAAAAATTGCAGCAAACCAGGTGTTGGCGGCTCTTCTGATTTTGCTGCTGTCGAGTATGCCAATTGTGGCCTATTGGCTGACGCTACAGGCCGAACAATCTTTAACCGCGCCAATTGCGTATCAAAATGCGATCGCTGCTAATCAAATTCGGGCGATCGTGGTCACTGGCGACGGCATTAACCCATCCGACCCATCGTTTCGTAGCCGAGTCCAGGTCAGCAATACGCAGGATGGCTTTGCCAATGTGTTGGCCTCGCGCCTGCTGTATGCCTCGCGCCTGTATGCCGAGTATGCGCCCGTGACCAACCCATTTGTGGTGGTGGGAGTGGGGCCAAGTATGGGCGCTACGAACGACGAGGCCATGGCAGAGCAAACCATTCGCGCGCTCCTCACTGAAGCGGGCGTCCCCAACGATCGCATTTTGATCGAGGCCGAAGGAACGGATTTGTACAGTAGTGCGGTGGCCGTTAGCCGATTGCTGGAGTTTCAGGGCTTTCGTCGAGAAACTGATGCGATCGTGTTGGTTACCCCCTCTCTCAGCCTGAGCCGCAGTGTATCAACGTTTGCCTATTTGGGCATTCGGGCGATTCCTCAACCAACGGATCAATTTGCCTTTCAGCTTGAGGACGGTGGCCGATTGCTGGCCCGCGTGTCTGACATCATTCCCAATGTGGATGCGCTGGCGCTCACAACACGCGTGGTTGATGAGTATCTGACCTCGGTGTATTACTTCTTGCGGGGGTGGCTTGTCGCCCCAATTTAGTGAAACAGTAGATGATTGCGCCCTGAGTTGACGGCTTGACGGATGATCGGGTCTGCTCTGCGTTTACGGTTGCTCGTTAGAGAGGTTGTTAGAGAGACTGTTGAGCGGAGTCTAGGCGCGATCGCTCGATCTGCCCGATCTGTTAGAAATTGTCAGTTCTAGTGGGTCTCCTCTCAGTGGGGGATGGTGGATCGTTCTGTGCTGCTGCACATTCACCCCCCGATGACCTCGATCCTCGATAGGATTATCTAAGTGTTCATCATAAACATTGCCCACTCATTCCTCCCCCATATTGGCTATGGCCCGATCAAAGTTTGAAATTTTAGGCGAGTATTTGCGCCCGCACTGGCTCAAGATGGTGTTGGGAATTGGCTCTTTGCTCGTGGTGAACTTTATTGGAGTGTACATTCCCCTGCTGTTGCGATCGGGGATTGACGAGCTACAGCAAACCTTTAGCTACGATCGCGTGGTATGGGTGGCATCCATGGTGATGCTGTTGGCGGCGGTGATGTGGCTGGTGCGCATGGCCTCTCGCATTTGGCTGTTTGGTGTGGGTCGCATGGTGGAATACGACCTGAAGCAGCAAATCTTTAACCACTTGCTAACGCTGGAGCCATCCTATTTTTCGGCGAATACAGCAGGAGACCTGATTAGCCGTGCGACGAGCGATGTGGACAATATTCGACGGTTGCTGGGCTTTGCGGTGTTGAGTTTGGCCAACACAATTTTTGCCTATGCGCTAACGCTACCAGTCATGTTGGGAATTAGCACACCGCTAACCTTGGCGGCGATCGCCATTTATCCCGTCATGTTTTCGCTGGTGCATCTCTTCAGCAATCGGTTGCGGCAAGAGCAGTTGGATGTTCAGCAGCGCACTTCTGAGCTAAGCGATTTGATTCAGGAAGACATGAGCGGCATGTCGTTGATCAAAATCTATGCACAGGAGGAGAACGAACGGGATGCTTTTCGAGATCTGAATCGCAACCTGTACGGCGCTAACCTAACGCTGGCCCGAACTCGAAACATGCTGTTTCCGCTGTTGGGTGGGTTGGCGAGCATTAGCCTACTGGTGCTGCTGTGGTTGGGTGCGGGTGCGATCGCCGATGGCAGCATTAGCATTGGCGACTTTATTGCACTGCTCTTGTATGTGGAACGATTGGTCTTTCCAACTGCGCTGCTCGGTTTTACCATTACGGCCTATCAGAGGGGCGAGGTGAGTATTGATCGGGTGGAGTACATTCTCAGCGTAGAGCCACAAATTCACGATGCGCCCAATGCCATGCCATTGCCCCAGGAAGATGTACGCGGCTGGCTGAGCGCCCACAACCTGAACTTTACCTATCCCGATGCGAAAACTCCCGCATTGGAGCAGGTTGAGTTTACGGTAAAGCCGGGGGAAACGGTTGCAATTGTTGGCCCCATCGGTTCGGGTAAGTCCACGTTGGCCAATGCTATTCCTCGCCTGCTGGAGATTGGCCCTAACCAACTATTTTTGGATGGCATCGATATTACGCAAATTCGGCTGCGAGACCTGAGAATGGCGATCGCCTACGTCCCGCAAGAAAGCTTCCTGTTCAGCACAACGATTAAGAACAACATTCGCTACGGCGACCCCGTAGCCGAGCAAGATGAGGTGGAAATTGCCGCCAAGCAAGCCCAAATCCACCCCGAAATTCTCAATTTTCCCCAACAGTACAAAACGATTGTGGGAGAGCGTGGCATTACGCTATCGGGTGGTCAACGGCAGCGTACCGCTTTATCCCGCGCTTTGCTGGTGGATGCGCCCATCCTCATTCTGGATGACTCGCTCTCCAGCGTGGACAACCAAACCGCCACGCAAATTTTGCAAAACCTGAAGGAAGGCACCCGCCGCAAAACGGTTTTGTTTATCACCCACCAAATGGCGGCAGCGGCGATCGCCGATCGCATCCTAGTCCTCGACAAAGGCCGCATCGTCCAAGCTGGCACCCACGACGAACTCGTTGCCCAACCCGGCCTCTACGAGGAACTCTGGGAACAGCACAAACTCGAAGAAGTTTTGAAATAAGATAGATTATGCCAACTTATTTTTCTAGTTGAAGCATGTTCTTCTTCAATTGAACAGCCAGTTTCGACCCAGCTCGACAGGGCTTTATCTGTTTACTGCAATGGCGTCTTAACTAACTGAACTACACAATCTTGTTGCTCTTCTCAAGATTGTGTCGAGTGCATAACAATTGCACATTCTCTGCTGTTACAGAAGTCCCACCTCGAGAAAATGGAATTACATGATCAAAATGCAGTTCATCAGATGCCTTGCAAACAACGCATTTACCTTCATCACGTTTCCACACAGCCAACTTAACCGCCGAAGGAATTATTCTCCGCCGCTCAGCAGAGGGCGATGTAGATTGCTGTAAATCTTCTTCTCCCTCAACAGCTATCAATTTAAACTTAAAAACTTGTCGATGCTCATCTGGTTCCTGCCATGAATCAACCAAGTGAAAGACGCCGTTATATGACCACACACCACTAAGAATCTTCTCGTAAACTCGCACTCGTTCAGGTAATCGCTCACCTCTTTTATAAGATTGTGCAGCTCCATGAAAGTAGCCATTTTGAGTTAAACGACCTTTTGGCCTAAATTGTGGCTGATCAAGCTTTTTAGGGTCTTGAGCCAGGGATCTTCTCGGTTCATCGTGCCCTTCATAAATAAGTACAGACCCATCATCATCTAGTCGATCCCGGTAAGGTGCGTTAGACCGTAGTGACATCAAAATCACTGAATGAGTACCGCCAAGGCCATAGTTCATACCACGCTGAAGGTTAGTTCCCTCTCGCTGGCACATTTCCAAGTAAGAAATGATTTCATTCGCCATACTTCAGCAGTTCCTTACAATAACAAAGTTGAAAATAGTATTCCCGCCTCAGAAACATATCTTGGCTGTTCATCTAGTAGGTTTATAGATTTCAAAAGAAACAGCTAACAATGGTGAACAGATGCCCTTGGATTTACGTTGCAGTGATATGATGGCGTGGCTCCATTGGTTTCAAGGGGAAGTCAGCCCTTGGAGGCCGTGCGGTCGAGGAAAGTGCAGTGTGAGTCTGCCGCTGTCCCGCAACTGTGAAAGAAAAGATTTTTCTTAAGCCAGGATGCTCGCCGATGGAGAAGGAAACTGCCAACGTTATCTGCGAGGTTCAGAGTTTATGGCAACGCGTAATGTGCGTGTGTTGGGTATGGGTGCGATCGCTACGAGCTGCTTGCTGGCGGCTCCGGCATTGGCGCACCATCCTTTTGGTGGCATGACGCCCCAAACGTTTGTTGAAGGATTTTTGTCGGGAGTGGGCCATCCCGTTGTGGGGTTGGATCACTTGGCGTTTGTTGTGGCGCTGGGCTTGTTGGCCTCGCTGCGGGTGGGCGGCTGGTGGGTGCCGTTGGGCTTTTTGCTAGCGGCGATCGCTGGAACTGGCCTGCATCTCTCGTCGGTGAATGTCGCTGGGCTGGAAATTTGGGTGGCGCTGTCAGTGCTGGCTTTGGGTGTGCTGCTGCTAAAGCGCGAGGTATCGCCAATGCTGGTGCTCATTGTGGGTGCGATCGCCGGAGTTTTTCACGGCTATGCCTATGGCGAAACGGTTATTGGCGCGGAGCAAGCGCCCATTGGGGGTTACCTGCTGGGCTTTACGCTGATTCAGTATGCGATCGCCCTGGGTGCCTTGGCGTTGGGTCGAGCATTGCAGCATCGGGTGAAGCTGCATCAACCCATGCGTATTCCGGCACTGGTGATTTCGGCGATGGGAGCGGCATTTTTGGCAATGGCGATCGCCGGATGATTTTGCCTCAAGCTCGTTAGGATAAGAGAAGCGCTGCAATCGGGGGAACAATCCTAGTTTTGCAATTTGGCCCTCATCTTGGCCCTCATCCCCCAGCCCCTTCTCCCAATTTTGGGAGAAGGGGGGCAAGAGTCAATGTCCCTCTCCCAAGCTTGGGAGAGGGATTTAGGGTAAGGGCTGCAATCAGCGTCTCTTTTTTGGTCTTTCTGGGCACGCATTTATGGACTGGCGAGACATTGCAGGCAACTGGGTTTTAACTCCATCTCGACCGGAGGCTATTCTTCACTTCTTGGGTGGGGCGTTTGTGGCAACCGCGCCGCAATTGACCTATCGCACCCTGCTGGAATCTCTGGCAGACGAGGGATATGCCGTCGTTGCCACCCCCTTTGTGAACACGCTAGACCATCGCGCGATCGCCCGCGACGTGTTGCGCTCCTTCAACCGCGCCTACGATTATTTAGAGCATCGCGTGTTTCGGCAGGAATACATTCCGGTGTATGGCATTGGCCACAGCATGGGCAGCAAGCTGCATTTGCTGATTGGCAGCCAATTTCAGCAAGAGCGGGCTGGTAATATTCTCATCTCGTTTAATAACTACTCGGCGCGACGGGCCATTCCCTTTGCCGAGCAGGTGTATCAGTTTGGTTCGCAGTTTTCGCAGTTCACGTCGCAGTTTCTTCAGCTAGCGCCCGATTTGGCCCGTATGGATGTGGAGTTTACCCCGTCGCCGGAAGAAACCTTTCGGCTAATTGGCGAACAGTACACTGTGAAGCGCAACCTGCTGGTTAAGTTCACCAACGATGATATTGACCAAACGAGACCGCTGCACGATGTGTTGATGCCTCGGTTCCCCGAACTGACCACGGTGCAAATTTTGAAAGGCAACCACCTGACTCCGCTAGGGCAAGACATTAAATGGCAGGCTGGAAGCAACTTTTCTCCGTTTGATGCGATCGGTCAGTTTGTGCGGCAAGAGGCCACCCGCGACCTCAACCAACTGCGGCATACGCTCAAAGCATGGCTCAATCCGCTATCGGTTCTGTAATGCTGCCTGCAAGCCGGGAAGTGAAAAATGGCGCAAAATTTCCACTAATTGGCACCCACTCTGGTTGTTTTCGTCTAAGCTTTGGAGGTTGTTTTGCAACCACCACTCTGTCAGGTATTAGGAAAAGTATGGTGTTCAAACGTGCGATCGCTCCTATTCACGTCAGTCTGGTGCTAGGCACTCTGCTGCTTACCGTTGGCTGCAACACAACTCCGCCCGCTAACGGCGGCAGCGACAATCCCGAACCGGTAGCCTCAGCCACTGCCACCCCCACCGAGCCATCTACCGAGTCGCCCAGCCCAGTAGCAGAAGCGCCCACTCCCGCTCCACCTCAACTCTCTGCCGATGGCATTGGCGCGGCACAGCTGGGCATGACCTTGGGCGAACTCAAACAGGCGCTACCCGATGCCGAATTTGTTGTGACCTCGCCCTTTATTGTGGATTTTGATGCGATCGCCGTTCGGCAAAATGGCGAAGTGCAATTTCACGTCCTGTACCTGGCAGGCGAAACGTTTTCCGACACCGACACCATTCAGGGCTTATTTACCGACAATTCTGCTTACAAAACTCCAGAGGGGATTGGGGTAGGCTCTACCCTGGCCGAAGCCGAAGCCGCCTATGGCAAAGCCACCCTCTCCTACAGCTTGGCCAACGAAGCTCGGGAATATGCTCGGTTTGAACGGCAACCGTCTCCAGGTATTGCCTTTGCCACTGGAAATGGCAGTGCTAATCCGGCTGGAATCTACAGTGGAGCCACCGAGGAATACAACGAAACCCAGCAATATCGGGACGATGCAACCATTCAGTCGGTTTTAATTGTGTGTTTGAGTGACGCCTGCACACCAGAATCCTAGGGGAATTCGTAATTCGTAGTTCGAAATTCGTAATTGAGCTCTGCTTCCAGAGCTCATTTTTTGGCTTGTTTGTTTGGATAAACACAGTTCACAGTGCAGCCAATTCAGCAGGAAAAGCTGAAAATGGATTATAAAAAACGTTTGGGAATCAACTTCGAGATATCTCGCCCTGCTCGTTGTTACAACGGAATCCATTCGGGAAAAATTGTGCGCATATCTAATTGAAACAGGCCGTAGGTATCGATGATCAGCCGGACCGTTGTACCCCGTCTACGCAAAACTGAGTACAGTAATATGAAGCCAATACCAAGATATGACTTTCCTGTAAACGTTCAGTATAGACCGTGGGAAGAAGATGAAAAGCGTGCTCATTTTTTTAAAGGAATTTATGAAGTTATTCTGAATCATCATATTGAAATAGCTTTTGTACCTGAAATTAAACAAGTAACATCCGAGTCGATTTCCACCATCTCTATTACTAAAAACATACTCAGTCAAGTTGAAGCTCGGATAGCTGCTGTAGCAGCATCTTTTTACACTGTAACACCGAATGATTTTTTAACAGGACAAGAAGAATTAATCCCTTTAAATTCTCCAGAATTAGGAGGAAGTGCGCTCTTTTACGTAACTGAGAAAGAATTTATAAATTTTCAGGGTGAATTATCATTAGTGTCTCAAACAACCGGCAGATTCTCGAATTCAAGAAAAATATCAGAATTAAAGGAATTTGAATTTGCCAGGGCTATTTGTGATCGTATTATCAAGTCAAAGTTCTTCAGCCAGTGCGATTTGAGAATTTTAGGAAGATGAGAAGAAAAGTTATTCCTCCATAAAAACGCGATCGCCTCTAGGCAGCTTTCAGCGGTTATCAGAAGCAAACTCTAGCTGACCAGCGATCGCACTGGTTTAACACTTCACTATAGTAATACTCTTGTTTTTCATGAGCCTTTCCTAACTAAAAAATGTGAATCAAAATAATTAATGTTTACTCATTTTGCATGGAAGAGAGAAAAACCTATGGAATTTGATTCTGAGTGGAATGACATGGCAGGTACGGAGTGGCTTCAGGCGCTCTCTCTACCAACACTAGATTGGGCGAAGCCATTTCTGCCGTTTACACTTCTGCCAGAGTTTCTACTAGAACATCCTGAAGTGTGGAGATCAATTTATACTTCAATTGATACAAGGATTATCCATCCTAGAAGTGCAGATTATGTGAGAGATGGTCAGTTAATAGATGGTGAGTATGGCAACTGCGTAAGGCAAACAATAGTAGAAGCATTTCATAGCCTAGCGAGCCTTGCTGATCAAAGGGTTTCAATTGATCTAGAAAAGTGGGTACGATTTCATTTCTTCTGCCAAGAATCTACCCTAGCCATGAAGAGGTGGAGATCAGCATTGAATCGTGCATTTCCTTCTGAGTCTTCAGAGAGGAATCTTTGCCAGGTACATCCACCTTTAGTATTAGTGCCTTTCCTGCCAGAAATTCAAAATTTAGTAGAGTTTGGCGCAGTATTACAAATTAGACAAACTATGAAGGATGCTGCACCCCCTCCTCCTTGCGAGCAAATACCCTATGAAAGGCTAGACAAGTGTCTTGAGGCAACATTACTTAGCCAAGCAATCTGGAAAGGAATGACTCTTAGAGCTTTGCAGGTTATTGCTGAAAGACTGAATGTTGCAGAGCGTCTAGAAGTATTGAAGTGGGCAGAAGCACAGCTACAAATGATTTATGGACGACATGGAGCGGCCTTTGCAAAGCAACTGTGTGGGGACAAGTATCTACAGAATAAGATTCCTTGTTCTAGTTATTTAGTTAATAAACCTTTAAATTAAAGTTACGATTGCCTAAGTAGCAATTGTTATGAAAGTCAAGTGCAATCGTACTCAATCCATGAGGGCGATCGCCAATCTATTAGGATGCGGTGTGGATGACCTCCTTTTCAGATTAAGCAATCAAGACAGGATGAGGAGCTTTCTATGAGGAATCTTACGGAGGATCAAGCTTTTGAAGCAATGGTGTTATTCCTAGAGCAATTCTACGAACGCACCAAATCTGATGATGTAGCAGTTTTACTAGGACAGTTAATAATTTTAGAGGGTGGTGGAACAGCTGACCCAGCAGTGTGGCATGACTGGATAGAATGCTTACACCAAGTGCTCAATAAAGAATAAACGAATATTAACGATCGCCTAGAGCAATTACATTCTTCATTTTGGGATTTAGCCTCGAAGCAATTCCTTCATTAGAACTAATTCATACAAAATCCAAACCCCGTTTATCAAGTGCGATCGCCCAACACCTGACCAAAATTTTGGCCTAGAGGTGACCGACAGAGCGCCAGTGTCGTGGCAGCACTGTAGCTTACTAGGGTTTTGCGATCGCCCAGTTTATTCAACTGGAATTGGCTGAACCACAACATCTAGATTAAAAGGAATAGCCCGTCTGGAAAATTCGGTGGCTTCGTTGACGACCATAATGAAGCGGAGCCGATAGGTGCCGGGTTCTTGGGGAACGTGGATGGTGCCGATGGCTTCGGCAGTTTCGCCAGGGGCATGGTTGCCCGATACATACAGGTATTGTGGGTTTTCAACCGGAACTCCAGGCTGGTCGGGAAGGAAGAACTCGCCTTTGGCGATCGCCAAACCCCAGTCCAGTCCGGTTTCATAGCCAAACCAGCCAATTTCTCCAATGTTGTACACTCTAGCCCGCAGTGGCAAACGCTCGTTGGGCGACGCAACAATTCGGTTTTGGTAGAAGGGCAGGCCATTGGCTTGACGCAGCGACAGTACAACCCCACCAAACGCCTGTACATATAGCGGCTTGTTGGGAATGGCTTGCGTCATTTCGTAGTACACACGCCGCGCATGGCGACCCACTTGGGTATCGCGCCATTGCCACACCCGCGCCGCATCGTAAACGGGAATCCCATTCCAATTGTTGGCCCCAAATGCGCCAACGAGCTGCGGAAACACCGACAGCACTATCAGGACACTCAACCCAACCGAGAGCGATCGCTGTGTACGACGGTTAAACCGAAACCAATGCTCCACCCCAAACTGCACCGTGTAGGGAACCAGCAACCCCAAAATGGGCATTGTATCGGCCACTAGGCGAGGGCCATAGCTCCATCCTGCCGTCCAGTCTGAGCTGAGGCACAACTGCAACAGCCGAAGCAACGCGGCTCCGCCCATCAGCGTGAGCAACAGTTCATCCCGTCGTGCCCGCCGTTGATAGGCCAGACATGCCCCTGGAATTGCCAGCCATACAATTGGCGAGAACATCAGCAGACCTCGGCTGGGGCTAATGATAAGACCAACGAAAGCAGTGAGAAACGATTCCAACCCAGGCCACGCGAACTGGCCTGCCTCCTGGGCTGCCGCTCCCAGCCATACCGCCTCCATGCTCCAGCCAAAAAAGTAGGAATTCCAGCCCAATGCCAGCAAAAGCGATGGCAACCCCAACAGCACGCACAGCGCCTCCCACCGAAAGGCCAGGATGGCGTAAGCGATCGCCGCCACCGCATATCCCGTACTAGAGGGCAAAATGCCCGGTAGCAGTCCCGCCAAAATGCCGACCACCACCAGCAACCGTTTGCGCCGCCCCTTAACGGTGACGTTGGCCTTGAGCAAGCTCAGAATTAACGCCAGAACTACCAAATTGGCCGCACCCTGAGGCCACAATCCCTGCGACCCTGTCATCCATGTATTGGTGCAAAACGCAAAAATGAAGGTGGATAGCAGCGAAACGCTGGGTGAAAACTTGAGCCGCGCAGCCAGGTAAAACAGCATGACGCTCAAGGCCCCGATCGCGATCGCCGCCGTTTTCTCAAAGGCATCTATCAACGGACGGGCCGCTGGATCTAGCAAATTCAACCGACTTTCCACCGAGTCCGTCACCAAAAACTGCAACAATTCCCACAGGTGCAGTCCACCCCACAGCACCAGATAGATTGGAAAACTGATGATGGCTGTACCAATGGGATAGGCTGATGTGAGATGACCATTGGGTGCTTCGACCAAAAAGGCGGGTGTGCTACCAGACGCACTGTATAAGTAAGAATCGCGCAGGGCATCAAAGTGTAAAGCACCCGTTTCAAGCCAGTTCAAAGCCGCGATCGCATTAGGCAGCGTTTCGTGTGCCCCAATGGCCTTACCATTCAAGCCATACACCAGGCTGCAAACCACCAAAATGGTGAGGCAAATTAGGCTTTGCGAAGGATTGTTCCAAAAGTTGAGAGTCAGCCGAAGCAGCCTTGGGGCACGGGTCAACGCCATGATGAAGCAACAAAACCGCAAATGCGATCGCTCGATACAGGTTAGAACTTATGCAGTTGGGCCATGTTCATGAGCCTTGTGGCTACAACATCACCCAAAAATCTCACGCAGGTCCTGGCAAGTGGTTGTGTTTCACAGTTGTGGATGTGTGTGGTAGAAGGGTGGTGGAGCTGCCCTTCTACCACACACATCCACATGTCTAGAACATTACCTGGCAAGTAAACGGCGCAACTAGTCTAGCGTGAGAGAGCACCATCACCCAACGGTCTTCACTCCCTGCAACAGGGTTAAACACCTCAATTGCAAAACCCCATGCCCCAACAGTCAACCGAGATTGTATGGGTGGCTTATCGCTGGCAAATGAGGCAAAAATGGGCCGAGCGTCCTGCTATTTTTAACCGTTGAATTTCGCCGCCACAGGTGCGGCAGGGCTGGCCTTCGCGGTCGTACACCCAGGCTATGCCGCCATAGTTGCCGTTAATGCCAGCCACGTCTCGAAAGTCGCTAAAGGTTGTCCCTCGAGCGGCGATCGCCGCATGCAACACCTGCCGAATCGCTCCGTGCAACTGGGCAATTTGCTTGGGCTTGAGCTTGGCACACAGGGTCGTCGGACGCAGACCGCTCAAAAACAGCGCCTCGTCTGCATAAATATTGCCAATCCCGGCTACCAATGCCTGATCCAGCAGCGCATTTTTAATTGGCCGCTGGCGATCGCGCAACTTTTCAGCAAAATATGGTACCGAAAACTCAGGAGATAACGGTTCTGGACCCAAGCGTGACAACCCCGTCATCACCACTTCGGGAGCGATACCGGGCGGCACGTACCACATTTGACCAAAGGTGCGCTGGTCTACAAACCGCAGCTCTTGCCCTTGGCCCAAAAAGAAGCGCACCCGTGCATGTTTTTGCAACGGATCAGACTGGGGCACCCACAACAGTTGCCCGGTCATCCGCAAATGCACGCCCAAATATCCTGCTGCCGAAGGCCCCAATCGCGTAAATTCCGGCTTGGTCTCAGCGTCTGCATGAGTGGATGCTGACCCTTCCTGTAGCTCGGCCAGTAAATATTTGCCGCGGCGATGCCACTGGCTGATCGCTCGACCCTGTAGCTCGGCCAAAAATGCGATCGCCGAGTCTGGATAAGCCACCGTCCGTTCTAGCAGCACATCGCCGCCTTCAATCACTTGGTTTAACGTGACTTGGTTTAATCCCAGACGTACAGTTTCAACTTCGGGCAGTTCGGGCACAGGCAGCGACACCCACAAAAACAACTAACACAACAGCCGTCACCCCCTCAGGAGTCATTCCCTCAGGCAACAGGGACCCACACAAAACCTAGTGCGATCGCCCGTACTCCTAATCTAGCGTGACCCCAGGTAACCTGAGCACTCCACCATTGAGAATGCAACTGCCATCTCTACTCCACATAACCCACGCACAATGTACAGGATCTGGGTTGCTCAGGACTTACGCAGTCGAATGGATTTTTGAGCGCTAACCGCTCAAAAATCATTAACCCCCTGGTTTTTCGTCTGAAGCGCGAAAGGCCTATCCTTATATTTTGGAGGTGGTTTGGATGGATCTTCTGAATGGTGAGTTGTAAATTGGCCTTACACAAATCACCCAACTACGCAACTTCTAAAACAGTAAGCATAGATACTTATTGATAGACAAAATCAAGCCAAACGATAAGAAAAAGCAAATTTAATACCCTAGTGCCATCGATTTTTATCGATTATGATACGTGAACAGATAGATTGAAAGCTATCAAGTTTATTGAAGCTGTAGAACACTTCTATGGATTCAATGCATGGCTCCAGGCAATAAATGATTGCTGAGTCTGTTTATCTATCTTTTTTTTCTGCTGCGATTTCACCAGGGCTTCTGTTGTGAGTCAGCGTCTATGCTTGCTCGAGAAGCTGCAGTCAGAAAACCCCATTCATCCGTTGCCCTGCGCTGTTCTGGCCTCAGGGCGGTGTGGCAGTCTCTAGTTTCGGTCTGAAACGGGTTCGAGGCTTGCTGTTGCTTTGATGTCACTATCATTCGTTAAGGATGTTCGTCCATGCCTCCACTTTTTGTCCAAACGGCCTGGCTGGTTCCAATCTACCCGTTGATTGGGATGCTGCTGTCGGCTCTGTGGTTTCCATCCATTACTCGGCGTACGGGGCCTCGGCCTGCTGGGTATGTCAATATCGTGACCACGCTCACCGCCTTCATTCACTCCTTGCTGGCGCTGGTTGCACTGTGGCATCAGCCAGCTCTACACCAAACGGTGCCTTGGCTTCAGGTGGCGGGGTTGGATCTGTCGATTCCCATTGAGATATCGGCACTGACCGTAGGTGCTATGGTGCTGGTGACCGGATTGAATTTGTTGGCACAGGTCTATGCCGTTGGGTATTTGGAGGCAGATTGGGGCTGGGCACGCTTCTATTCACTGCTGGCCTTCTTTGAAGCAGGTATGTGCGGGTTGGTGCTTTGCGACTCGCTGTTTTTTGCTTACGTTATTCTCGAAATTTTGACCTTGGGAACCTATCTACTGGTGGGTTTTTGGCTGAACCAGTCTCTTGTGGTGACTGGCGCTCGAGATGCGTTTTTGACGAAGCGAGTGGGCGACTTATTCCTATTGATGGGGGTATTGGCTCTGTATCCCTTGGCGGGGACGTGGGACTTTGTCAAGCTTACGGAGTGGGCTGCTACTGCAGATGTCAATCCCACATTGATGACGCTGGTGGCGCTGGCGCTGCTGGCTGGGCCAATGGGCAAATGCGCTCAGTTTCCATTGCATTTGTGGCTGGATGAGGCTATGGAAGGGCCTCTTCCCAGTACGGTTCTGCGAAATTCGGTTGTGGTGGCAACCGGGGCTTGGGTTCTGGTGAAATTGGAGCCTGTGTTGGCGCTGTCGCCCACGGCAATGACGGTGGCGATCGCCATTGGTTCGGTTACGGCTCTTGGCGGTACGCTCATCTCCATTGCGCAAATTGATATCAAGCGATCGCTTTCCTATCTTGTCAGCGCTTACATGGGCTTAACGTTCATTGCCGTTGGTACAGGCAATACTACGGCGGCTTTGTGGATTGTGCTTACCCATGCGATCGCCATGGCGGCATTGGTCATGTCTAGCGGGTCCATCGTGCTGAATAACGTTACCCAGGATTTGACCCAGCTTGGCGGGTTGTGGAGCCGTCGTCCGGTTACGGGCTTATCCTTTGTCGCTGGCGCATTGGGTCTGATTGGCTTGCCTCCCTTAGGTGGATTTTGGTCCATGCTGATGCTGGCCGATGGTATGTGGAGTTCTCACCCGGTGCTAGTGGGCGTGCTGTTGGTAATCAATGCCTTGGCGGCCTTTGCCGTAGTGCGGGTGTTTGGTTTGGTGTTTGCAGGTTCTACCAAGCAGATGACGGTGCGATCGCCCGAAAATTTGTGGCCTATTACCTTACCCATGACCTTTGGAGCCGCGTTGGTGCTGCACTTGCCCATTGCCCTGCAACGCTTGTCGTTGCTGCCAGAGTGGGCCAGCCTCAATACCGACCTGGCTTTATTGCTCACGTGGTCTAGTATCTTTGGCCTGAGTCTGGGAGCGGTGGTCTATATCGGTAACTTCATTTCCAAGCCGATTCAGCTTCCCTGGAAAGGGCTGCAAGATCTGTTTGCCTACGACTTTTACACCCCCAACCTGTACCGCTCTAGCGTGGTGGGCAGTGTGGATATCATCTCGCGGTTTACCGACTGGTGCGATCGCTACATTGTAGACGGCTTGGTGAACTTTGTTGGGCTTGCATCCATTTTTAGTGGCGAAACGTTGAAGTACAGCAACTCAGGCAAGGGACAATTCTACTTTTTGACCATTGTTGTGGGCGTGGTAGTGTTTGCGGTCACGCTCGGCTGGTCACAGTTCTAAACCGTGATAGGCCTAAACCGTGACAGGTCTAAACCATGTCTGTATGAAAACAGCAGTCCTGATTTGGATTCCTTGTCTATTCATCGTCTGTTCATCTAAGTGGGGTTTGTGATGCTGAGTTTGCTCATATGGATTCCAATTGCGGCGGCGGGGGCGATCGCACTGGTACCCAGCCAGTTTTCGGCCAAGCAAGTGCGCAGTATGGCGGCGATCGCCAGCACCATTTCCTTCGTACTGTCGCTCTGGCTCATTGCCCAGTTTGATCTCACCAATCCTGGCTTCCAGTTTGAAGAAAACATGCCGTGGCTGGAATGGCTGGGTTTGAACTATCAGCTTGGGGCTGATGGCCTGTCGATTTCGCTGCTGGTGCTGAATGGTTTGCTGACGCTGATTGCCATTTTTAGCAGTAGCGCCACGTTAGAACGGCCACGAATGTTTTATTCCCTGGTGCTGTTGGCTAGCGGTGGCATTGCCGGAGCGTTTTTGGCGCAGAACCTGCTGCTGTTCTTCTTGTTCTATGAACTGGAGCTGATTCCGTTTTACCTGCTGATTTCGATTTGGGGAGGAGCCAAGCGCAGCTACGCGGCAACGAAGTTTCTGATTTACACTGCCGTTTCGGGTGCGTTGGTGCTGGTTGCATTTCTGGGATTGGTTTGGTTGTCAGGTGCATCGACCTTTGGGTACGAAGCGCTGTTGGGCCAAGCGCTGCCCATGAGCCTGCAACTCGTGCTGCTGGGACTGCTGCTGGTGGGGTTTGGTATCAAAATTCCCCTGGTGCCGTTTCACACTTGGCTACCGGATACCTATGTAGAAGCCTCCGCTCCAGTCACAATTCTGTTGGGTGGACTGCTTGCAAAGTTGGGAGCCTATGGCATTTTTCGGTTTGGTTTGGGCCTATTTCCCGATGCGTGGGGCAAACTGGCTCCCTGGCTGGCCATTTGGGCGGCAATTAGCATTATGTATGGCGCATTGGGGGCGATCGCTCAAAAGGATATCAAGCGCATGGTGGCCTACAGCTCCATCGGCCATATGGGGTACATCCTTTTGGGTGGGGCTGCTTTGACTCCGTTGGCCATGGTGGGAGCGGTCTCTCAAATGGTGGCCCATGGATTGATTCTGGCGATTTTGTTCAACCTGGTGGGTTTGATCGAAGAGAAGGTGGGCACTCGTGATTTGGATGTGCTCAATGGCTTAATGAACCCGGTACGGGGCCTTCCTGCGGTGAGTTCGCTGCTGGTAGTAGGTGCCATGGCCAGTGCTGGCATTCCTGGGCTGGCTGGGTTTGTGGCGGAGTTCTTGATCTTTCAGGGTAGCTATGCGGTGTTTCCGGTGCAAACGCTGCTAGCCGTGGTAGGAACCGGCTTAACGGCGGTGTACTTTGTGATCCTGCTCAACCGCACCTGCTTTGGCAAGCTCGATAACAAAACGGCTTACTATCCCAATGTTTCGGTGGCTGAAAAGGCTCCAGCTCTGGTGTTGGCCGGTATTGTTCTTTTCTTGGGCCTGCAACCCACCTGGCTCGTGCGTTGGAGTGAATCCACAACCAAGGTGATGGTGGCGGCGGTGCCTTCGATGGAAACAACGGCTGATATCGTACCCGCATCGGCTCCTGCACTCAAGCCGTTTGTCATGCCAGAACCTGCGATCGCCCAACTCAATACTCCAACCCAACCGTAAACCTAAGCAACGCCTGGAGAATCCCCATGACCACCTTCATGACCCCACTTTCCACGAGCGATCGCCCAGCCTCCATGGCTGCGGAAAAGTTGCCGCCTTCCACTCATGAGTTTGCCCACATCATTCATCGGCTAGAGGCGGGCGGTGCAATGCTGCCCGACACGCCCGAAAACCTGATGCAGATCATTGGCATCTACAAGGCGTATGCGGTGCCCATGGACTTTTACTGGCGGGATCTGCTCTACATTGGTGAGCGCGTTTTTCTGCAGCCGCTGCCCTTCTTCAAGTACTTCATTCCAAAGGAGTACATGGATCTGCCCAACCACTATGCTGGGGACACCGCCGACCTGCGGATTTGGCGAGGCGGGGCCTCGGCCCATCCCGAGCTGGTGGAATTTATGGAAAAGGGCGAACTGAAGCGCAAACTGCCGCGATTGCTGCACCACTGGTATCACGATCGCATCAACATGGAGTTTGCCGAGGAGTGCATGCGCGCCATGCTGTGGCACGGTCGGGATATGGGCTACGGTAAGTTCGATGCCTTTTTGGATACTGACGAGTACAAGCAAAACTGCGATCGCGCTATTCGGGCCTACTTCAAGCGCAATCCGGTCATGCTGGGAATGTACAAACTGTTCCCTGATATGTTCTACGAGCAGTGCCGCCAATCCTCCTACTACGCCAACCTGGGCTTGTTCTGGGAAGTGATGGCTCCGGTCTTCTTCGAGATGTCGGATCTGTACGATGAGGGCAAACTTACCAGCGTTCCCGAGGCCATGAATTTCCTGGTGAATGGCATTTTTGCGATCGCCGGACGGCCCATTTATCACCATGTATACGTTGGCGACGAGTGTTTTGAGCTGATTCCCAAATCCAAGGGCTTTACCTGGCTATACGAGGCTGCTCTGCCCTATGTGGAAGCTGTGTTTTACCGCACCGCTCCCTTCCGAGGCACCAAGTCTTACAATGCTCAGGCCAAGCAAGTGCCCGAAGATCAAAAGGATTTTCACTATGGGGTGCTGTATGCAGATAAATTTCCTGTCGGCACGGCGGGGATTCCGCCCACGCTGCTAGCTCAAGATATGCTGCGCTTCTTGCCGCCTTACCTGGAAGAGTACTACCAACAGTACTGCCGGGGTGAAGATGACATGCTGGTGCAGCTAGCTGTGACATTCCAGCGGTCGATGTATTGCGTTACCTCCGCCGTGATCCAGGCCTTGCGAACGGCGCTTCTGTATCCCCTAGATGATCCAAATCCGCAACATTTGCTCGCTAACCGTCAGTTTTTTGAATCGCAGCTTGATCGGTTCAAGCGGACTGAGTCTCGGATTCGCGAAATTCAATCTCAGGATTATCGCTAATCTTAATTTGTCGTCATTCTATGGTTGTCTATTCAACAACGACATGTGATTGGTACGCGAACTGTATCAATCTTCAGCGCCAATCTTCAACCAGTGCGATCGCCGCATAGGTTTGCCACCTGAGATACGCTCTTGTAGAGCCTAATTCAGGTTGAATGGTATCCATCGAATTGGCTTCCGAATTGGCATCAGCCGTTTCCATATTTTTCACACTCATCATCCCCACGGAGTAGAGAAACCCAACACCATGGAGGCTTCTCTACTCTTTTTTATTGAGGTTTTTATTGAGGAAGTTTGTTGATGCAATAGTCCTCATGTATAAATTGTTGCGCGGCTCCAATGCGCAACAATTTATGCTTTAAACAGCCATTCGTGCAGAAGGCTTAATCAACGGCTGCACCTGTTGGTTCAGCTGCTATGGTGCAGAGACGTTGAATGAGCCAGGGCTTATGCAGTTGAATGATTTTTGGGGCACTTAGCGTCCGAAAAATCATTCAACCCCCTGGTTTTCATATGAAGTGCGTAATTCCTATAAATTTTTCGTGAGAGTAATGGCGGCGATCGCCCATCGTTCGGTGCAATTGGCGCGACAAGGATTGGTGCCGCAGAAAAATCTCGTGTCGATTTGCCCAAAGAATTGCTATCAATAGGGAGGCTTTGCAGTAGACTGCTTTCATAATTTGTTTTGATTTGATTTGTTAAAAATTGCCCCATAGCGAACTGATATCACAGGGTGCTCAAGGGATTTTTAAGCAGTTAGGCGATAAAAAACGGAGGGATTGAAACGTGGACGAGCTAAGAGCGGCGTTGGAACTCGCGACCTATGACGAACTAGAGTTACTAACCGAAATACTGTTTCGTCGTAAGTTAAATCCGCTCGATTACGTGTGTACTCCCGATCCTTTGGATGTGCAAAGCCAAGACCGCGACGACTGGATTGACGCCTTAGAAGATCGCTTCCGCTTTTTAGCCGCCGATGGCATGACCGTGCTGCGGGGCAAGTCCGCCGAAATCAGCTATCGCCACGTGCTGATTCAGGTTTGCCGATACCTCAAAATTCCCTATTCCCAAAGCCTATCCACGCCCGACATTGAGGCCGAAATTTTTCTGCACATGCTGCATCGCGCTTGGTGCAAGCTATCGCCTCGCGAGCAGCAAACCTTTAGCGGAGAGCTACAGCGGGCTGTTTCCCAGTCGGAACTGGCCAAGCAGTTGCCCCCCTCGTTTCAAACTGACCCAGCAGCCCTATTGCTTAAGGGGGGCAGTGTTGTTGCGATTAACTCGCTAGTGCGGCCCTGGCTGCTGCAACAAATGGCCAGACAGTTTATGCTGCATGCGGCGAAGTATCAGGTTGCCAGACAAGCCGTACAAACGGGGGCGATCGCCAGTCAGGTTGCCTTGCAAACAGCGCAGCGCAGCATGGCCGTGAGTGCTGCTCGATACGGTGCCGTGCGATCGGTGTTTGCGGTGGTTGGCCCTGCCCTGTGGATGTGGCTATTTGTGGATTTGGGCTGGCGAGCGATCGCCACAAACTACGCCCGTGTGATTCCGGTGGTGTTCACCCTCGCGCAAATTCGCCTAACCCGCGCAGGCATGTACCAACTGGCTTAATCCACAACCATCCAATTAGTTCTCGATCCAATCAGCGCACTCAAGATGCTGGTTGGCTAGCTCTGATAACCTCCCAATCAGGCCAGCGTGCTAAATTGGCGAGCCACCGGGCGAGGGTTGCGCCTTCAAATAATCCAAAAACTCGATGAGTTCGGCTTCGTTGAGTTCCTGGCGCGATCGCTTGCCGTAGGTTTGCTTCAGGTGTTCGCGGCCTCGACTGTTGCTCCATCCTAGCCGCTTTAGCTCGACGCTCGTTTCGGCAATGATGTTAGACAAATCAACCGTTGCGGGGGAAAAGCTGTCGGCAACGATGGGCTCTGACACAGGGGATGGCAGAGGAGCCGAATTTGCCAACTCAGTGGACTTGCGCCGGGGCTTTTTGGCTGCTGGGGCTTCGCTGTTGGCTGTGCCTTCCGGGAGCAAATCGCTGGCTCGCTTTAAGCTGGCGATCGCCGACAAATCCTCCACTGGCTCTGACTCATCCAGCTCACTGCTAGCGGCAATGTGGCTGTAGAAGTCGGCCACAATCGGTGCATCTTCCTCATCGGGGAAGTCTGGCCCATCATCCAGTTCGGGAGGGGGCTCGGGTAGTGGCTCATCCCAACTGGGGTCAGCCGTTAATTCAACGCTGGAGGCTTGGGGCTCTGGCTCTGGCTCTGGCCCTGGCTCTGGCAGGGATTCTGGTAGAGGTTCTGGTAAGGGGGCGATCGCCGATGAGTGAGGCAAAGGCGGCAACGACACCTCCACCGGAACCCGAGTTGCACCTAGCTTGACATCCATCTCAGGAGCGGGTGGTGGAGAGAGAGGGGCAATTGCCGGGGCTGGTTGGGCTGGAGTCCATAGCGGTGTTGCGACCAGTGATGTGCCCGTAGATGCCGTAGGAGCCGATGTGGGGGTGGAAGGCAGATGCAGCCCGAATGCTTCTAGGGCGCGGGTTTTAGCGTGGTCTTCTGCCGCTTCTATAGAGGCTTCTGCGGCGAGGCCACTAGCCAGCGTTACGCCGCCAAATTGCACCATGGCTCGCACCACAAACAGCTGATTGTGTACGGTAGATAGCTCTGACACCAGCGAACCACCGGGATATTGAGCCCGAAACTGAGCCAGCAAAGAAGAAAATGAGGCCATATTAAAGATGTAGAGATAGCAGTTAGGCGGTTGGGAGCTGCTTGGAGAAACTGTAGAAAGGGAGAAGCTGTAGAAACCCAGTCATAACCAGAGAGATGCAATGCCAAAAGGGAGTTGCGATCGCTCTGCACACCAGCTTGGTTCCAGCGGTTGAGTCATGCTTAGCGCAGGTTCTATCTCTATCCTGCCGCAACCCATACCCCAACCACGATGGAATGCTGTGGAGCAATCGAGGGTCATGTACAAGCATTACACGTTAAAGTGAGTGAGAGGATTTTGCAAGTGCTTGATACAAAAGCGGCTTGCATGCCACTTTCAACTGTTTGCTGGGCGATTCATGTTAGATGCATTACTAGATTGGTCACCCAATCTTGGGGTTGATACGCTGTTGTTGCTACTGGTGTTGATTGCACTTGAGGCCGTGCTGTCGGCGGATAATGCGATCGCCCTTGCAGCGATTGCCCGCGGGCTAGAAACCCCAAAACAACAGCAGCAAGCGTTAAACCTGGGATTGCTGGTGGCCTTTTTGCTGCGGATGCTGCTGATTGTGACAGCAACCTGGGTGATCAAGTACTGGCAATTTGAACTAGCAGGCGCGTTCTATTTGCTATGGCTGGTGTTTAAGTATTTTACCTCTGACGACTCCAATGATGGCGAAGGCCACCACCATGGGCCTCGGTTTACCTCGTTGTGGCAGTCGATTCCGGTCATTGCATTTACCGATCTGGCATTTTCGTTAGATAGTGTCACCACGGCAATCGCTCTATCAGATGAGCTATGGCTAATTTTGACAGGTGGCACGATTGGCATTATTACCCTACGGCTGATGGCGGGTCTGTTTATTCGCTGGCTCAAGGAGTACACCCATCTCGAAGATGCGGGATATGTCACGGTGGGGCTGGTGGGCTTGCGGCTGTTGCTGCGCGTTGTTCAGCCCGAGTTTGTGCCTCCCGAGTGGATTATGATTAGCGCGATCGCCATTCTGTTTACGTGGGGCTTTTCCAAGCGAAACGAACTGGATGAGCCCGTACCCGCCACTGGGGTTGCAGACGCGATGGGCGACGCCACCGAAAACTCTGCGGCGATCGCCAGTGACGCTGGAAAGCAAACCCAGGAAATTTCTGCCGATTAACCCGACCGAATTTATGATCAGGCTTCTGACTTCCCTTATTGTTGCAACCTGGGTTAGTGCGATCGCCCTCGTGTCTGTCCAAAATGCGAGGCCCGTTTCCCTGCGATTTCTCACCGTTCAAACGGTTAACATTCCAGTAGGGGTGCTGTTAGGCTTTAGTGCTGCTGTGGGCATGGTGGGAACTGCGGTTCTTCTACCGGGCGATCGCCGTCCTACCACTCAGCTAGATGAACCCGACTCCCAAGACGACTTTTAACTAAGCTGGGTTGCGTTTCACAGTTTTGGATGTGTGTGGTAGAAGGGCGGCTTCACCGCCCTTCTACCACACACATCCACATGTCTAGAACATTACCCAAGCTGGCAAAGAGCCGCAAGCTTGAACGCTAAACGACAACCTGCATCCCCTGTAACTCTGCACAATCATCCATTGAGATGACCCAGTTACAGGATGAGGGCGATCGCCTGTCTCCAGTATGGTGAAGACAATCGAATCATCAGGAGCCAGTGACAATGTCTTACGGCAGCACTCACAATTTTTCAACTTTTAGTGCTTCCTCTGCGCCGCTATCCCAGCAAAATGCTCTCGTTCCCGCTGGGGTTGTCACCACGGTTGATGCTCTTTTGAGCCGATTGACCGCCGGCGAAACCCAATTTGCCAAAGCAATCCTTAACAACGCTCGCCTCATGCAAGTTGTGCTGGATCGCGTCAACCTGTTTGAAGCCGAGCTAAATCAGGCCAACCTCACTCGTTCTAGCCTGTGCCGTGCCAACTTGTGCCTTGCAAAGCTCAGTCGGGCTCAGCTCATTGCTGCTAACTTGAGCGGAGCGAACCTAACCGGAGCCCTAATTGATGATGCCAATCTTACAGGGGCCGTATTGGTAGGAGCCGACTTGCACCAGGCCAACCTCAGCCATTCATTGTTTGGTGGGGCTACCCTCGATGGAGCCATGCTATGCCGCAGTCAAATGCGCCACAGCAAGCTCAATGCTGCCTCTCTACGGGGGGCTGATATGAGTGCTGCTGACCTTACCCGTGCCGACCTCAGCGGGGCCAATCTTAGTGGGGCGATCGCCTGGAGCGCCGTTCTAGTTGGTGCACGCCTACAAGGAGCCGATCTCAGCGGAGTAGACTTTAGCCGTGCCAACCTGACCAATGCCAACCTGGCTGGCGCTTTGGTAAAAGGGGCTGACTTCAGCAAATGCATTCTCAAAGATGCAATTATGCCCGATGGTACTCTCAATCCATCCAGCAGCATGAAGGGCACCCAATCGATTTAACCTGTCTTTGGCAACGCTACCTTTTGACAGACATGAACTCTTAATTGTTCAAGAACTGTCTTTTGGAGGTTGTAGATTGGGCGGAGTTGTGGAGAACTAGGAGCTCAATGCCGAAGCTGCATGCTCAGTTTGAACCTCAAAGCGGTATATCGATATTGGTTGAGCCATTTCTATGGATTAAGCCAAATAAAAAATATAGACTGCAACGCTGAATCAGGCGAAACAAAACCTGGACTTTTTAGGCTGCTTTTACAATGAAAATCGATTTATAAAAAACCCTTTTTCAAAATGATTTTCTGATTCTGAGAACTATTCATAAAACATAATAATTGCCCATTTCTAATGGGTGATTTCAGACATGGCGGACTGTAGATATAGTGAAGCCATAAACGATTTTGTAGACCATTTCTAGTCCTTTAGATAGAGCAGTCTACATCATCCTTGAATAATGCGAACTGAGAGTCCTTTAAGAGGTATTGAATCATGAAAAATGCAAGCTTGAAAAAAATTGTTGGAACCAGCGCACTTGCTCTTTCGCTAACAGTTTTGTCGGGTGGAATTGCGGCTCAAGCTCAGGACACCGTACCTGGCGGCACCGTAACTGAAACTGAAGTTGAAACAGACGATGATGGATTTGATTGGGGTTGGTTAGGTTTGCTGGGTCTATTGGGCTTGGCTGGTTTGCGCGGTCGGGATGATGATGACCGTAGAACAGTTGCTTACCGCGATCCTGAAGGTGCTTCTCGCACAGGTACGGGAAGTGGCCCCCTGCGATAATTGCACCAAGCCCAAACCTTCGAAAATCAGAGGGTTGAATGATTTTTGGAGCACTAAGTGCTCCAAAAATCATTCGAAATCATTCAACTGCGTAAGTCCTAACCTGTGTGTGAGTTGGGTGACATGCTACTCGTGGACTGCTTTGCTACCGACTGTCTAGAACGAGTTTGGTATCCCCACGTACTGATCGAGTTGTGCGCTTTTACTGCATCTTCCTGGGGTAAAGGCGTACAGTCTTTTTGTAATCAGTTCATTTATCTGTGTTTTATGTCTGCCGAGTTTGTCTTAGGCCAATCCTTATTTAGCTCAAAGTCTTGCTTGGTTCGCTCTCTTTTTGATTGGGCAATCACGGTTTGTTGATGATCTTCAATGGTTGCCTATACTGCCTTGGTAGATGTTAATAGATGAGCCTGCTATTAGCTTTATGTCAGTTCTATTTTCATGGATGGTTATGAGCTTGTTTTCTAGCGGTTGAAGTAGATTTGAGACCATGACTTTTCAATCGGTGGGCTTTCATTTTTTGTGAACATTTTGTATGAAGTTTGATTTTGTTGTTGCGCGATCGCCCCATTCTGCGCATTGACCTCCATGTTTCCTCGCAAGAAGAGCTACCTGAGACGCTATTTGCGTCTCTTTTTTTGCAATTTTTTAGATAAAACATTGGGAGCTTGAGCATGGAGCTGCATGTTTTGAAAGTTGCTGAAAACGTTGTGACTTATGGCTTTGTGATTGATTTTGGGTAGCAACTGTCACTCAAATTTCGCATCAACGTCACAGAATTGGTAAGGTAAGCATCGGCAGGTTTGGCTAAAATACAGCCTGGAAAAGCCTATTGTGGGTCTACTGGCTAGCACTGCCCGTTTGCGATCGCCCTTGATCTTCCTTACCTCTTACCGCTCTCATGATTGAAGTCGAACATCTCAGCAAGACCTATGGCACCACACCTGCCATCAAGGATGTGACCTTTTCGGTTGAGCCGGGCGAAATTCTTGGCTTTTTGGGGCCAAACGGCGCAGGCAAAACCACAACGATGCGCATTTTGACGGGGTACCTGCCTGCAACAGAAGGTACGGCCCGCATTGCCGGATTTGATGTGCATGAGCAGTCTATGGAGGTGCGCAAACGAATTGGCTACCTGCCCGAAACCCCACCGCTCTATACCGATATGACGGTGGAAGGGTTTCTGCATTTTGTGGCGCGGCTGAAGGGAGTGGCACCGGGCGATCGCGCAACCCAGGTCAACTCTGCCATGGAGCGTTGTAACCTGCAAGAAAAGCGCAATGTGCTGATTCGCAAGCTATCCAAAGGATTTCGACAGCGAGTCGGCATTGCCCAAGCCATTGTGCATGATCCGCCAGTTATTATTCTGGATGAACCCACGGTTGGGCTTGATCCCCGACAAATTATTGACGTTCGCAACCTAATCAAAAGCTTGGCTGGTGATCACACAATTATTCTTTCAACCCACATCCTGCCCGAGGTCAGCATGACCTGTAACCGAGTCGCGATCATCAACCGAGGGGCAGTGGTTGCGACGAATACGCCCGACCAGCTGATGGAGCAGTTGATTGGTGGTGCGGGTTATGAGCTAGAAGTGCGGGGAGATGTGACCCAGCTTGAGCCATTGTTGCAACACATTTCGGGGGTGAAGTCGGTTGAACCGCTGGTCGCTACCGCAGAGCGCGCTGAATCCCATACACGACTGCGAGTAATGTCGGATACGGGAGCTGAACCGGGACAGGCGATCGCCGAATGTGTGGTGAATGCGGGCTTGGGCCTGTACGAAATGCGGCGCATTAAAATTAGCCTGGAAGATGTGTTTTTAGAGTTGACCACCGAAGAAAAGCCCGTCGAGGCTGAAGCCAGTCAAGCGCTCAACCCATCTCATCCCGAGACTGAAGCGACCCTATCCGAACTATCTGAACCACCAAATGAAACCACCGATTCTGAGGGAGAAGCAGCGTAAATGTGGGTTGTCTGGAATAACATTGTGGCGATCGCTCGCCGTGAACTTCAAAGCTACTTTGCCTCACCGTTTGCTTATGCGATCGCTGGCATTTTTTGGCTGCTGAGTGGTTTCTTTTTTGTGGTGGTGTTGCTGGGGCCAGAGGGCATCATTAGCCAAGTAGCAGCCCGTGACCAGTTGGGTATTACCAATCCACCGATTGATGTGCCCTATCAATTCATCAGCATTTTTTTGAATTTAATCGGCTCGTTGTCTTTGTTTTTGCTGCCGATGTTATCGATGGGGCTGTATGCCGAAGAGCGCAAGCGTGGCACATTAGAACTCCTTGCGACCTCGCCTGTCACCAATTGGGCTGTAGCCATCGGTAAATTGCTGGGAGTGGTGATTTTCTTTCTCACGCTTACCCTGCCATTTATCGCATTCGAGGCGATCGCTTTTAGTGCTTCTACCCCGCCAGCCGCCTATACAGTCTTGTTTTTGGGGCACTTGGGCCTTGTGTTGATGGCGGCCAGTGTTCTGTCCATCGGCATGTTCATTTCCTCGCTCACGGATAGCACCATTCTTGCTGCCATTTTGACCTTTGCGCTGATGTTGCTGCTGTGGGTTGCCGACCTACTGGTCAACAGCATTGGAGGGCCGATTGGTGCCACCATTGGCCACCTTTCCTTAATTCGCCACTACACCAACTTGATTCAGGGCAAGCTGGATACCAGCGCTCTGCTGCTGTTTGCCAGCTACATTGTCCTCGGCATTTTTCTCACGGCTCAATCGATTGAGACGTTTCGCTATCAGCGGTCTTAACTGTTGAGCTGAGGTTGACCCAACCTCATCATTGTCTACGGCTGAACTCTTTTTTCTTGCCCCCCACTTTGTACCCTTCGCCCTGTTTATGAAAGCGCTACAACACTGGAAATCCTGGAAGACACTCTACTGGGTAGGCCCATTTCTATTGGTGATGGGCATTTCGTCGGGGTTGGTGCTAGGTCGATGGAACTGGCTACCACTGAGCCTGCTGGGCTTGGGCTTACTGATTGTGCTGGCGTGGCTGTTTACTCAAACTCAAGGCTTGAAGTCGGTGCTGTCTCAGCGATCGGCACAGGATCGTACCAATGCCATCATCACGACGGTTGCGGTGCTGGCAATTTTTTTGCTGGCGAATGCGTTGGGCGATCGCCTCAACCATCGGTTTGACCTGACCGAGAACCGCGTCTTTACCCTGGCCCCGCAAACGGTGGAAGTGGTGCAGTCGCTGGAGCAGCCTGTGACGTTCTACGTGTTTGATGCGGCGCCAAACAATCAGGATCGCGATTTGTTGGAGAACTATCGCCGTCGGAATCCGCAACAGTTCCGCTATCGCTATATCGATCCCCAGGTAGAACCTGGCATTGCTCAACGGTTTGGGGTGCAAAACTTTGGTGAAGTGCATTTGGAATTGGGCGATCGCCGCCAATTGGTGCAATCTGTCTCGCCGGAGGAGCGCCTGTCGGAGCGACGGCTGACCAATGCACTGGCCAACATTACGAGCGATCGCCAAGCAGCGGTCTACTTTATTCAGGGGCATGGCGAACGGCAGCTAGATCCAGGGCAAGACAGCCTCTCCCAAACCGTCACAAATTTGGAAGATGAACGGTTTACTGTGGCACCGTTAAACCTGGCTGAAACGCCCCAAGTCCCAAATGATGCGGCCGTTGTGGTGCTGGCGGGGCCGCAGCGGGCTCTATCCACCGAAGAACTAGAGGCATTGCGGCAATATCAACAGCGCCAGAGCGGCCTGCTGGTGATGGTAGATCCCCAAACCAATCCAGAGCTAACTCCGCTTTTGCAACCATGGGGAGTGCAGTTGAGCGATCGCATCCTTTACAGTCCCTCTGCTGGACGCGACGGCGTGAACACTGTCATTACGCAATATGGCTCCCATCCCATTACCCAAGAACTGGGCAATGGCATCACCGTTTACCCCTTGGCGCGTCCGCTAGAAATTACGCCCGTTGAAGGAATTCAGGCGATACCACTGCTCATTACTGGAGGCGATACTCAGGCGTGGCAAGTTGATGCAGAGGGCCGCCTCTCACCCGATACCAACAACGCCCCAGCCGGAGAAATGGCCTTGGGTGCGGCCTTTAGCCGTTCGGTAGACGATGCAGAAACCGACCCATCGGCCGAGGCAGATGCTGCATCTGAGCCGGAAGCGATCTTGCCAGAGGCCCGCATGGTGGTGATTGGCAACTCTAGCTTTGTCAGCGATGGGCTGGTCAATCAATACTTCAACCGAGATGTGTTGCTGAATGCCATCAACTGGCTGAGTCAGGCCGATGGACAAACCTTTTCGGTGCGACCCGCCGAGCAAACGAATCGGCGCATTCGCCTATCGCCTGCTCAGCAGATCTGGCTCACGCTGTGTTCGCTGGCGCTGTTGCCGTTGGCTGGGTTTGCCATGGCGGTGGCGCTGTGGTGGCGGCGACGGTAAGCGGCCTTGCTCTGCCTCCAGGTCTCAGCGAGTTCTATTCACACGGAGTTGGTGCGATCGCAATGAAGCTAAAGATGGCGAATGTGTATTTGCTGACGGTGGTGCTCATTTTGGGTGCTGCGGTCTATGCCGTGCAGTATCAAAGCGAAAACCCATCGGCCTCGCAGCAAACATCGGCAAGGCCGCTGTTTCCCCAAGTGGATGAAGCGTCCATCAACTCGCTCACACTGGAGACCCAAACGCGATCGCTTTCCTTTGAGCGAGATGAAAACGGCGTATGGCGCATGACCGAACCAGAAAATGCTGTAGCCAACCAAGCTTCGGTCGCCTATTTGGCGAATCTGGTGGCAACGGGAACGAGCGATCGCACCCTCACCATCAATGCGGATGAACTGGATACCTACGGCCTCGATCAACCGTTGGCCACGCTGACCTTTGCCCAAACGGGCAAGGAACCCCGCACAGTGGTGATGGGCACGTACAACTTCAACCGCACAGCTTTGTACGCATTGATCGATCCACCAGCCACGCTTGAGGGGGAACTGTCGGTGCTGCTTGTGTCACCCGACTTTGAAACAGCGGTGACTCGCCCCACAGGTGAATGGACGGAGCCAGAAGCGGCAACCGAATCACCCACGGAAGCGCCAACCGACGCCACGGACCCCACCGAAGGCTCAGCCGAGGAACCTATAGAAGCGCCCGCCGAAACCCCATCGGCAGAAAGCCCCAATGAGGAAAGTCCAAGTTCTGAAGGCGATTCTGAACCTCAATAGAAAACAGAATTCGCGCTACAGTCTAACCGCTTTATTGGCCGCTTTCTTGGTCGCTTTATGGGTTTGATGCTAAAAATTTGCCGCTGGCTTGGAGTAATTCTGGCAAGACAAGGTGATAGATCTGGAAAAGGGCGATCGCCCATGACCCGCTTTTTTTAGCCTTTATTCCTTCGCGTTTGCAATGCTTTCCACCGCTACTTTGCTTGTTTCTTGCCCCGACCAACCTGGACTGGTTGCCAAGTTTGCCAACTTCATCTATTCCAATGGCGGCAATATCATTCATGCCGATCAGCACACCGATTTTTCGGCGGGTTCGTTTTTAACTCGCATTGAGTGGCAGCTCGAAGGTTTTCATTTGCCGAAGGACATTATTGGCCCTGCCTTTAATGCGATCGCCCAACCGCTGGGTGCCACCTGGAAGCTCCACTTCTCGGATGATATGCCCCGGCTGGCGGTGTGGGTGAGCAAACAAGACCACTGCCTGTTTGACCTAATTTGGCGGCAGCGTGCTGGCGAGTTTCGCGCCACGATTCCCCTCATTCTGAGCAACCACGAAAAGCTAGGCGACATTGCCCAGCAGTTTGGCATCGACTTTCACCACATTCCCATCACGGCAGACACCAAGCCCCAGCAAGAGGCCAAGCAGCTTCAGCTCTTGCAGGACTACAACATTGACCTGGTGGTATTGGCCAAGTACATGCAGGTACTCAGCCCCGACTTTTTGGCAAAATTCTCCAACGTGATCAACATTCACCACTCGTTTTTACCTGCCTTTGCTGGAGCCAATCCCTACGAGCGAGCCTACGAGCGGGGTGTAAAAATTATTGGCGCAACCGCCCACTATGTAACCCAAGACTTGGATGAAGGCCCCATCATTGAGCAGGATGTGGTGCGCGTGAGCCATCGCGACCAAGTGCAAGACCTAATTCGCAAAGGTAAGGATTTGGAGCGCATGGTGCTGGCCCGTGCGGTGCGGCTACATTTGCAAAACCGCGTGCTGGTGTATGGCAACCGCACGGTGGTGTTTGCTTAGGAAAAATTGAACTTTCTTGCCCCAACCTTGCCCCAACCTGTTGATATCTCGACAGCGCTACCCTGGTAACTAATAGAGTTGGCTCAAAGATGATGGTGAGGCGGATTTTTCAACTACTTTTTGGTGGCTTAATGGCGTTGTGTTTGGCGACGTTGGTGTCTTGCGCGGCCAACCAAGTGCCGGGTTCAGAGGATTCTGCAACTGGGTCGCCAACGGCATCTCCATCGGCGATCGCAGCCCCCAACAGCACCATTCCTCCCGAGGTGATGGCCACCATCCAGCAGCAAACGGCCAGTGAGTTAGGGGTGCCAGCCGATGCGCTCACCCTCGCTTCTGCCAACGAGCGCCAGTGGAGCGATGCTTGTTTGGGCGTGGCTCAGGCCAACGAAATGTGCGCCCAAATGATCACTCCCGGATACGAAATCACCTTTGATTCGCCTGATGGACGGGTGGTGGTACATACCGACAGGTCAGGGCGATCGCTCCGCATTGCTGACAAACCGTAGCTACTGAGAGCTGGAGGGACTGAGTGCTGAAGCGGACTGAGCCACGGGCTGCTCGATGGGAGGCCGCAACACCAAATAAGCCAGCGCCCCCACAAACGGCAGCAGCGCCAACGGCCAAAACCAGCCGGAGTGTTGCCAACCCCGACGAGCCATATCATCCTTCATCAACACCGGAAAGAGCAAACACAGCATGGCAAAATCGAGGCTCATGACGTGGATGAAGCGATCGCTCTGCCATCGGTTGATAAGGTCGGCCCAATTTCCTTGGGTGAGGCCGTAACCCAGCAATATCAATCCACCCACTGCCAAAACGACTCCCGTCCAGCGCGAATCCAACACGCTCAAAAATCGATTTTTCTCGCCGTTGAAGGTGGGATTGGATTTGCGAAACACCAAGTACGGCAAAATCGTGAATGCGCCCACTCCAAAGGAGCCAAGCACAAACGGGTAGGCCCGAATCCGCTGGCCGCGGCCATCAAAAAACATGAGACAGGCATAGACCATTGGCCACACGCCCATAATATTGAACAGCGCCACAATTAAAGGATTGATGCCGACCCAGTTTCCAGTTGACAGGTCGCGAATGAGCGAGAAGGTATCGGGCTGGTTGGGTGGTGCAAAGCCAAAGGCATAGACGGACAGGCCCAGCCACAACAGGGCAAAAATAATCGATGACATAACCACAGTGCAATGTTGATGAGTGCTGGTTTGATCTTAAGCGGACATTATCGATCGATAAATCTCGCTATTGCCAGAGTTTGGCGTTAAACCACTCAGCGCTTTAAGCCACGGGTTCAACAACTCGTTCTGGTTCGGGCTGTACCTGCTTGAGCGCGAGGTTGGTGCGGGCGATCGCCACCGCTAGCTCAATGCCTTCATCCGTAAGCAAGCCAACCACCTGAGCCGGAGAATCTGCCGTTATGACTGGAAGCTGATGTAAGCCGCGTGTGGTCATATGGGCGATCGCATCCGTGAGCAATTCATCGGGATGGGCATACACCAGCTTCGTGGTGCAATGTTGGCCAATCGGTTCCTGCAAGATCCCCGCCGCATCCTGATCAATCGCCTTCGAAACCAAGCGATTAATATCCGTCAGCGTCAGCAGACCCAACAGTGCATCCTGCTCATCTAGCACCAGGGCACAATGGAGCCGCTTTTCCACCAGCAGATGGGCAACCGCCTGCACCGACATCTCCGTTGAAACCAACAGGGCTGGAGGCTGCATGGCATCCGCTACAAGCAGGCTAGCCGGAATTTCGCGCTCCTCGGGCGGGGCTGTTTGCTGCTCTCCATCGGAATCCATCGCAGTCGGTTGCAACAATTCCACCGACCAAGCGCTCAGGCTCACCGCTGCCATCAGCGGCAGCACAATCCGGTAATCCTGCGTGAGTTCAAACAGCAGCAAAATTGAGGTCAATGGTGCCCGCACACTTCCGGCCAGCACTGCCGCCATGCCCACCATGGCATAGGCCGGAGGCGAGGCCATGTAAGGATTCAGCATGGGCAAGGTTAACGCCATCACCTTACCGTAGACCGACCCCAGCGATGCACCCAAAAACAGGGCCGGAGCAAACACCCCTCCTACAAAGCCGCTCCCAAAGCTAATGGATGTCATGATCAGCTTCATTACCAGCAGGGTCATCACCAGCTGAAGCGGAAACTTGACATCTTGCAAAATGGACTCTACGGTTTCGTAGCCGATTCCCAAAATTTGGGGAAACTGAAGGGCGATCGCCCCCACGCACAGTCCCCCAATCACGGGATGCACTAGATTGGGAATATTGGCCATCCATTGCAAGCCCGGAAGCTGCCCCTGAAATAGCTTTTGGGTAAAGCCCATGCTGCCCTTAAACCAAATGGAAACCAGGCTCGCCAACAGTCCTAATCCCAAATACAGCGGCAGCTCTAGCAAACTGCGCACCTCATAGGCTGGCAGCTCAAAGGCAGGCTTGGAACCCAGGCCAATTTGGGCAATCCACGCGGCCACCACCGATGCAATCAGCACAACGCTGGCTGCCGACTTGACCAGTCGCGGCCCAATCACCACCTCCAGCGCAAAAAACACGCCAGCAATCGGGGCGTTAAATCCGGCGGCCAAGCCTGCGGCGGCCCCGGCTCCCAATAGCACTCGCTGGCGATCGTGCGACACCTTCATCACCTGACCCAGCAGCAGGCTAAAGTTTGCGCCAATCTCTACACTGGGGCCTTCTGGGCCAAGCGAGGCTCCGCTGCCAAGGGAAATTGCCGCCGCTAGCATTTTGCTAATGGGCTTGAGCGGCACCAGTTCGCGCCCACCCTCCACCATCTCAATCAACGCGGTGAGCCCTGGCCCATATCCGCCCACCGCCCACCGCAACAGGCCAACTATGATGCCGCCAATTAACGGAATGAGCGCCAGAGTCCAATGGCCCCAGGTTGACAGAAACCCCGACACTTCGCCCAGCATGAGCCGATGAACGAAGCGAATCAAAAATCGGAAAACGACCACTCCTGCGCCCGCTCCAGAGCCGATTAGCAGTGCCAGCAGCAGCAAGATTGTATCTGGTGTGGGCCGCAATTGCTGCGCCAACCAGTGCCCCACGCCACCTTGGCTGGAGTTCGATGCAGACTCGGAAGGGCGATCGGGCGCGGCAGTCATAGGAAGGTTACGGGCGGTGGGTTAGAGGGAGGGCGGGAGGGGAAGTAGAGAGTAGGGAATGGGGAGTGGGGAATCTGGTGGCAGGTTTGTGTTGGGTGATTTGCGTTGGACTGTGATTGTAATGTACCTCAATCCCAGGTAGTTCATGGGATTCCATCGCATCGAGCGCTACAAAAACTTTGGCTAATGTTGCCCCAATGTTGCCAACGTGACGGCAACGACTAGTTCACCGGGTAGAAGTTCCGATAGTTCCTATAATGTTGGTTAGTTCTTGCAGCAGTACGGCTGCGATCGCCCTCTGGTTTCCCATGTCCACCGAATTAATCTCCGACTTACAGACTGAAATTGCCGAAGCCGTGAGCCATCGGCGCAACTTTGCTATCATTTCGCACCCTGACGCGGGTAAGACCACCCTCACAGAAAAGTTGCTGCTGTATGGAGGAGCGATTCACGAGGCGGGAGCGGTGAAGGCGCGTCGGGCACAGCGCCACGCTACGTCAGACTGGATGGAGATGGAACAACAGCGGGGAATTTCGATTACCTCTACCGTGCTGCAATTTGACTACAGCGGGTTTTGCATTAATCTGCTGGATACCCCAGGCCACCAAGACTTTAGTGAAGACACCTACCGCACCCTGGCCGCTGCCGACAATGCAGTCATGCTAGAAGATGCTGCCAAAGGTCTGGAGCCACAAACCCGCAAACTGTTTGAAGTGTGCCGCATGCGGGGTATTCCTATTTTTACCTTTTTCAACAAACTTGACCGCCCCAGCCGAGATCCCTTTGAGCTGATGGACGAGATCGAGCAGGAGCTAGGGCTACAAACCTATGCGGTGAACTGGCCCATTGGTACGGGCGATCGCTTTAAGGGGGTGTTTGATCGACGCACTCGCAAAATTCACCTATTTGAGCGAACAGCTCACGGCAGCCGCACCGCCAAAGACACCATCATTGACCTGGGCGATCCGCGCATTGAAGAAGTGCTGGAAACCGACCTCTACTACCAGTTCAAAGAAGAGTTGGAACTGCTAGAGGGAGCCGGAACGGAGTTTGACCTCGACCTGGTGCACCAGGGCAAAATGACCCCGGTTTTCTTCGGTAGCGCCATGACCAACTTTGGGGTGGAGCTATTTTTGCAATCTTTTTTGGACTATGCGCTCAAGCCCGCATCTCGTCGCAGCACTCAGGGCGAGATTGAGCCCACCAAGCCCGAGTTTTCTGGCTTTGTGTTTAAGCTACAGGCCAACATGGATCCTAAACACCGCGATCGCATCGCATTTATTCGCGTGTGCTCGGGCAAGTTTGAAAAAGACATGGTGGTGAGCCACGCCCGCACTGGTAAATCTGTGCGCCTGTCCCATCCGCAAAAGCTGTTTGGCCAGGGCCGCGAATCGCTAGATGAAGCCTATCCCGGCGATGTGATTGGTCTTAACAACCCAGGGGTGTTTGCCATTGGCGACACGATTTACGTTGGCCAAAAGCTGGAATATGAAGGCATTCCGTCCTTTTCGCCAGAACTGTTTGCCTATTTGCGCAACCCCAACCCCTCCAAGTTTAAGCAGTTCCAAAAAGGGGTAAATGAACTGCGAGAAGAAGGTGCAGTGCAGATCATGTACTCGACGGACGAATCGAAGCGAGAGCCAATCTTAGCCGCTGTGGGGCAATTGCAATTTGAAGTGGTGCAGTTTCGTCTGCAAAACGAGTACAACGTAGAAACGCGGCTCGACCCGTTGGGCTTTAGCGTGGCGCGATGGGTTGGCGGCGGCTGGGAAGCGCTGGACAAGGTTGGTCGCTTGTTCAACACGGCAACCGTCAAGGATAGCTGGGGTCGTCCGGTGCTGCTGTTCAAAAATGAGTGGAACTGCCAGCAAGTTGAAGGCGAACATCCCGAACTACAGCTTCGCCGCATTGCACCTGTGGTATCGGGGCAAGAGCCCATCTCAATGTAATCGGTGGGTCAGGGTCTAGACCTGTGATTGTTGTGGAAGTGCTGCGATGAACCACTTCCACAACAAACGACTACCCATGTGAAATCCGAGCCAAAATCCACGTTAGGTTAACGCGAGTTTTAATAAGCAAAAGCCCATGATTGCAATCATGGGCTTTTTGAGGTTTGCGCATTGCGCAAACCTCAAAAAACCTTTAACCGAAGCTCAGCAGGACTTACTCAAGTCCATCAAGTTTAGTGTGTTTCTGTTGTATGCAGGGTGCATTGCACCCTGCATACAACAGAAATCAGAAATGCGTAAGTTCTACTCAGGTTAGGTGATCTGCTTGAGGATGGGGCTAGCCGATGAAGGTGGGCTGCGTATTCGATGCAGTCTTTGATGTAGCGGCAGATCCGTATTTTCCTGTCAGTAGGGTGCGATTCGGGTGAACTATACTGGCTGGTTGTGGCGAACGAGGCCAGGAGTTCATGACCGATCGCTCTGAGGAAGAACCCCTTCAGCCCTATGCAGGCGAGGCCGGCTCTGGTGAGCCTGGTAGGCTTGCGCTAGAGGCAGGGTTGGCCGCACTCAAAAACCAGGATGTGGAAGGTGCGATCGCCCTTTTAGAAAGTGTGTTGCACTCCAATGCGCAGCCTGCCACCGACCTGAGGGCACGAGCTGGGTTGATTCGCGCTTATGAACTCGCAGGGCATGTGGAAGCCGCGATCGCCCTATGCCAGTTCCTTCAGGGCAGCTCTAGCGCCCAAGCCCGACAGTGGGCCTCCAAAACGTTACGATCGCTCACCCAAAAATATCCCCAAGCTACAACCCAGCCAACCCCAGCCCCATCGCCCTCATCCCCTCCAGAGACGACCTCCTCACGTCCCATCATCCAGCCGTTTCCGCTTAGCCCAAATGCCGACCTGGAAGCAGGGCTAACGCGCGGCCCCAAACGCGGAACCTCGCCGCCGCGATCGCAAATTGCTCAACCGCACATGAATCAACCTCCAGCGAACCCCCCTTCACCAAGCCAGCCCGAGCCCAACTCGGCAGTAAGCAGCGCATCGGCCAGCTCGTCGGCCAGCTCATTGGATAGTTGGCCAGACTCGGTTTCTGCGTTTACAGAGCCTGCTCGCCGTGCCCCCGCCACTCAGCCCAGTCAGCGGGCTCAGCGGTGGAGTGCTCTTGCCCCCGTCAGCCCATGGAAGCTGCGAGGATGGATGGCCTTGACCATAGCCGCCATGATTTTTATGTTGACTGTGGTGACTCGTGGTTTGATGATGCTGTTTAACGCCACGTTGGGTCATATCAATATTCCTTTTGTGTTCGATTTTCGAACCTTGGCGCTATACAGCAGCCCAATCCAGGCTGTCTTCCTCTTCATCCTCATCATGCTGTGCATTTCGCCGCTTGTGCTGACGCTGTTGCTGCGGTCTTTTCATGGCATGAAATCCCTGAGTTTGCAAGATTTGAGGCAGGTGAGCCCCGAAGCCGCCCGCCTCGTTGAACAAACCTTTGTGAAAACTCGCAATCAACTCCATCGCAGCTCCTTTACGGCGTTGCCAGTGGTGGGATCGATTGTGTCCCATGCACATGTGCCAGAATTGGCGATTTTGCCGACCTCGGCACCGCTCATCTTTTGTTACGGCTTGCGGCCTTCGCCCCTGGCCTGCCTGGTGATTAGCCAGGGGTTGCTGGATCACTTGGAGGATGAGGAGATTGCCGCCCTGGTTGCCGCAGAAATTGCTCACATCCAGCATTACGATTTTGTGGTGATGTCGATGGTGTTGGCGATCGCTTATTTGCCTTTTTTGGCCTATTGTGGGCTGGCCCGTTGGAGCGATCGCTTTTCCAATCGCGTTGTGCAAACTTTACTGAATGCTGTAGCAGCGGGGTTTTACGGCATCTATTGGTTGATTCGACTTTGTGGACTGGGATTGTCTCGATTTCGCAGCTACGATGGCGATCGCACCGCGACGGCTTTGACGGGCAATCCCAACGAGTTAACGCGGGCCTTGCTCAAACTCACTGTTCGCCTCGCGCACGAGTGTCAAACTCAGCGCCATACGCCTCCCCTTTTGGAAGTGGTGGAGTTCATGTTGCCGGTGTCGGTGCAGCAATCGCTCACGCTGGGCAGCATGTATGCGTATACGCCCGAGATCCGACTACTGGACTGGGATCGGCTTCACCCCTATCGACACTGGTTGTCGATTCGCAATACCCATCCTCCTCTGGGTGATCGCCTGCAACAACTGACACAAATTGCTCGCTACTGGCGTCTCACTCCCGAACTTGACCTAGCGGCTCCTCCCAAGCAAAAGGTTCCGCCTAAGATGGATCGATTGTTTTTACAGCAGTCTGGCCCATTTCTGGGGGCTGGAATTGGCCTTGTGATTGGCATGATGGTGTTTTTGTTTGGAGCAGTTGCCCTCCGCACGGGAGCGATTGAGTTTGCATGGCTTAATCGACCGGGAATCCTGGTCGGTTGCAGCCTGTTGGGGTTCAGCGTGGGCATGCTACTCCGCATTAATGCGTTCTTTCCCGATATCAAATCCACCAATATACAGTCGAACCCTGCGATCGCTCCATTCCTCAGCGATCCAGAAGCGATGCCCATTCCCAGCACTCCAGTGCGCTTGCAGGGTACCCTGCTAGGTCGCACCAACGCCCAAAACGTGGCTCATCAAGATCTCTTTCTGCAACTGGCGCAAGGAGAGCTCATCAAGCTGCACTATGTCTCGGTGCTAGGCCCTTGTGATGGGTGCTTACCTCAACCTCGTCATCCGCGCAATTTTATTAACCGCTCGGTTGTGATTACCGGCTGGCTGCGGCGTGGCGCAACTTTATGGATCGATATTGATACCCTGCAAACCCCCACAGGCAAAACCCTAAAAGCTGGACATCCCATTTGGTCTACCGTTATGGCGATCGCATCTACGTTGATTGCCTGTTACCTCTTTGTCACCATTCGCTAAACCAACCATCAACCAGCCAGTTCCACAAAACGCATAAGTGTGAGGGGCGATGCGGTGGCTACCATCGATGGATGATAGATGATGGGTGATGGGTTTACCAATGACAGATCCTCTAAAACCATCAGAATTTTGCACTTAGGTGCGTCAGCCCTGCAAGATGGCAGAACTTACGCAGTTGTCAGTTGAATGATGGTTAGAGCACTTAGCGCCCCAACCACCATTCAATCCCCTGGTTTTTTCGATGACGTGCGCCAGTCCTACATGGGATGTTGCAAGAAGATCCGCATGGTGTTACATTTCTTAACAAGAGTTTGTTGTAGTCAGGGCGGCTTCACATTGCTAGCTGCTTTGTATAGCTAGTCATGTATGGCGATGGTTCATGGTCGTGCTGTTCTTTCAAATTCTCCTTCCAACACAGCAAGCAAGACCGGCCACTTGTACAGGTGGCTGGTTTTTATTTTCATTGCGGCTAAGTTGAGCAATCTCTTTGGCAATTACCTTGATGATGCATTGCAACTGTACCCATCTGCAAAATCAAGAAATCATCCACTTTGACGATTCTTAGGTCTGATAACCGTGATACCTTAGTGAATGGTGTAGAGATACCGGAACAACAAGATAAGCGAAGGCTTTTGAAGAACTTTTTCAAATGCCATAGATGCAGTTCGAGAAATATACATAACAAGAATTTTCTCGTCGTGGGTCTTGCTCTGAGGGTGTTTGTCGGTATAGCAATCCTTTCTAGCAAATTCGTCTAAACCAGCGTGTGGAGGAATCTTTAGTCTATGTCTGTTCGTCTTTATGTAGGCAATTTGCCGAAAGAAGTAGAGCGCCAAGAGCTAGTAGACCTGTTTGCAGAGTTTAGTGATTCAGTAACCACCAAAGTGATTACCGATCGCAAAACGGGTAAATGCCGTGGATTTGGGTTTATTACAGCTCAGTCGGATGAAATCGCTGACCAAATCATTGAAAAATTCAATGGTCACTCCTTTAAGGACAGCGAACTCAAGATCGAAAAAGCCAACCCCCGCGCCAAGGGCAAGGGTGACGAAGATGGAGAAACTCCAGATGTGTCCTCTAGCTCGAATGCTCGCCGTAAGGGTAAGTCTAGCAGCAAGAAGTCGGGCGGCGATAACGAAGCCGTACAGCCCGATCCACGCTGGGCACAAGAGTTGGAAAAACTAAAAAGCTTGCTGGCGACACAAACGGCCAATTCCTAATTTGGTGAGTGTCAGACTGATTAGCTCGACACGTTAGGTTATAGCAATTTAGCAATAGGTCGTAGCTGTTGGAAGTGAATGCTTCAACAGTTACGACTTTTTTTGATTTTGGTGAAATGCCTGAACTTAATTGCGGTATGGCGATCGCCCGGTTCGTTTAGGTCAAGCAGCCCTTTAATAACCAAAGTCGCTAACGTTCAAAGCCGTGTCGTGGATACTAACAGCGAAGCCTCATCTTTTGGGTGCAGATTTTGAGTTTGGTAAGGACGCGATCGCCACATGAAAACTGCATATAGAAATCGCCACATAAAAATCGCCACATAAAAATCGCACACAGGAAAAGAGAACTGGTAAGAGGTTGCTTACCAGTTCTCTTATGGGGGACACCAGAGATTTTGTCGTCTCGATTCAGCAAATCGTTGGAATCTGCTGAATTTGAACTAATGTCGGTTTTAGATGGGCCGAGGCCCTCATGTTTGCGTGTGCGTTGTGCACACAAACATGGGCTTTTCTGGGGATTGTGCTATGCGACTCCTTAGAAAAAGCGTTGCCGAGACTGGCGTTAACTAGGGCATGACGTTAGTTGAGACATGACGTTAACTAGGGCGATCGCGCCAGTTTTTGGGAGGCAGAATGACCTTTTGAGCCAACCCCAACAGTTGCAGCACTCGAATTGCCCACCAGGTCACATCAATTTCCCACCACTGCCATCCGGCCTTCGCCACCATTGGGTGAGCATGGTGATTGTTGTGCCAGCCTTCGCCGTAGGTTAGCAAAGCCGCCCACCACAGGTTGCGCGAGTTGTCTTGCGTAACAAAGGTGCGGTAGCCCCACATATGGGTGACCGAGTTGATAAACCAAGTGCTGTGCCACAGCAGCACCGCACGCACGGCCATCCCCCACAGCACAAACGACCATCCACCCAATCCATACAACAGAATGCCTAGCGGTATCTGAAGCAGCAAAAAATTGCGATTGAGCCAGCGATAAAAGGGCTGCCGCGCTAGATCGGGAGCAAAGCGATGATACTGCTCGTAGTCAAAAAAATGGGCCTGTGGGTAAACCAGCCACAGCATATGGCTCCACCAAAAGCCCCGTTGGGCAGAGTACGGATCTTTCTGTTTATCTTCGGTGAAGGCGTGGTGCAAGCGGTGCCCAGCCACCCAAAAGATGGGGCCACCCTGCATGGCTAACGCGCCCACAATGGCGATCGCATATTCCAACCACTTGGGTACCTGAAAACTGCGATGGCTTAACAATCGGTGATAGCCCAAACAAATGCCAATACTGCCAAATAGCCAGTGCAGCACCAGCATGACCCCCAATGCAGACCAAGAAAAGAACCACAGCGCTGCACAAGCCAAACCATGAACGAGCACAAAAAAAATAACGAAAGGCCAACTGATCGGAGATCGATCAGGAGACGCAGGAGTGAAATTCACAGTCATGAAATCCTACACACCTAAATAATCGTGAACGTAATACGGTGACTGAATTCAACCCATGTCAGTACTATCCGCACAGCAAGCAGATAACACCGTCCTGGGTTAAATTGATTTTGAGAAGTTAGTCCCAGCCTTTTGATGCAAATACGCATCAAATACAGATGCAATATTGCGAATGAGCAAGCGACCAATGGGGGTGACTTGAATGCGATCGCCCACAAGTTCTATCAAGCTATCTTCTTCTAAATGCTGAAGCTGGCGCATTTCGTTGGCAAAATAGCGATCAAAGTTGAGCTGATAGCGTTGCTCAATCGCCGATTTGGAAATGTAGAACTGACACATCAACTCCATGATGATGAATCGTCGAACGATGTCATCTTGCGAGAGTCGCACCCCTCGCTCGGTTGGTAAAATGCCTGCTTCTATAGAGCGCACATAGCTTTGCAAATGCTTGTGATGCTGGGCATAGGCATCGTGCAACATGCTAATCGATGTGAGCCCAAATCCCAACAGTTCGCTATCGGCTAGGGTTGTATACCCTTGAAAATTACGCTTTAAGGTTCCTTGCCGCTGGGCGATCGCCAGTTCATCATTGGGTTTTGCAAAGTGATCCATCCCGATGTACTGATAGCGCCGATCGGTTAGAGTTTCGATTGCCATGTTAAGAATATCCAGCTTTTCCGATGCATTGGGTAATGCATGTTCAGCAATATGCTTTTGCACTGGTTTTAGCCAGGGAATATAGGCAAAGCTAAACACAGCTATCCGATCGGGGTTGAGGTCGATCGTTTTTTCGATCGTTTGAGTAAAGGATGATAGCGATTGATAGGGAAGACCATAAATCAGGTCAACATTCACGCTATCAAACTGCGCAGTTCGAACCGAATCCATCACATCAAACAGCATGGACTCAGGCTGTACTCGATTCACTGCGATCTGCACTTTTGGATCAAAATCCTGAATACCAAAGCTAATGCGATTGAACCCAATTTCGCGCAGGGCAAAAATATAGTCTCGATCAACATAGCGTGGATTGATTTCGATTGAAATTTCTGCATCGGGCGCAAACTGAAAGTGACGATGCAGAACACGCCACAGCAATTCTACTTGCTCGATATCCAGATAGTTTGGAGTACCCCCACCCCAGTGCATTTGCATCACTGGACGAGATGTATCTACCAAGGTTGCTGTCTGCCGTATTTCTTGAATCAGGCACTCTAGATACGATTGAGCTGCGGTTTTGCTGTTGGTCACAATGACATTGCAACCACAAAAGTAGCAGGCTGATTGGCAAAAAGGGATGTGAACGTAGAGCGATAAAGGAGACTGTCGTTGATTAGACGCGGCGATCGCCTCGGCAAAGCATGCTCCATCAAAGTTGGGGGTAAACTCTGCTGCCGTTGGGTAGCTGGTATAGCGTGGCAACGGACGTTCGTATCTTTGCAGTAATTCAGCATCAAATTGAACTGGAGACGATGTAAAAACCATGAACGAAGCATTCTCCTCTCAAAGTTAGGTCAATTGTTAAGGTGTACCTACAGTATTCAAGCTTTTATCAATGTGTTTTCAACACAAGCCTTCAAACTCAGTGCTAGATAACATATTCGGCGATCGCCTGATCTGTCGATTTTGAATGCGAGGATGAATGCGTGCGACGTTCCGTACTTCCTGGTTTTTCTTGGCGCGTCAACAAGTCAAAGGCATGGTCACCAATTGCGGTTTTGACATCAGACTCTAGTTCGGGCGTGCTGAAAAAGTATTTCACGAGTTTTAAGAAGACAGACGGTTAAATCTTGGGATTCGCTAGAACTTAAGCAGCAGCCAGGGCGCATTGAGGATCGCGCCACTGCCGCTGCCATCGGTTGAAC
>NZ_JBNXVR010000036.1:0-71178 GCF_050565595.1 Leptolyngbya sp. AN02str
TTTGGGGGGGGGGGGGGGGCCCCCCCCCCCCCCCCCACAACATAAACACACCAGATTTAGTGGACTTGCGTAAGTCCATTTATCCAGAACTCATGTGGGGTTAAAACGGTAGGCGAAGATTATCGACCTGATACCACTTGGAGAAGTTGAGCGATGGGTCTTCAGTAAAACAAAACGCCACAAAACCAGGCCATCCATACAACCGTTCGGATCTGCGGCTATCCCTTATAGCTGTAGCGTGTTGCGCTTCCCTGTTGACCTCTCTCTATATATAGTCAGCAGCAGCTCAGCGCCAGCTCGATATTCAGAGCCTCTTCCGTAAAGGCCATGAACAAAGAACAGCCTGTATAAACAACCGCCTCAACACCCAATATCGGAGCGATCGCTCACAAGTCCATCCCACAACTTACATCCGAATTTAGGCCAACCCAGCCGATTCAAACTCAATGAGCTAACGCAAGTTTAAGATTGGGCAAAATCACACTTAATCTGAATCTAGATTTAATGGATGTACAAGTATTTAGTTAAGCCAAGAGCATTAAGAAGCCTTTACCAACAAGCGTGTAAATTTACAAGATTATTCCTGTTAATGTTTACAGATTGAAGCCAAAACACGGCAGTAGCCAAGGGGAAACATGGGTTTTTCTATCAACACAAAAAACGATCTAATCGCTATAACCCTTTACTGAGTTGAGGTTTGAGGGATCGACCCATTTATGAGAGCCCCCGGCGCATCGGGCATTTCTCTCTCATAAACATTTCTACCCATCGAGCGATCGCAGCCAAAAGACGCCGATCGCTCGATAGGCAAGTGTTCAAGCCCGTTTACCAGGCGAAACCGGGAATGCATCAGCTTTATGCGGAATCAGCACAGTTCGTTGCAGAGTAGACCATCAGGCTCAGGTCAGGGATAATAACCAAGCAACTCAATGCGCCAAAATACCTAGCCTCTCAGGAAATCCACGGTGGTTTGTAAAGCAGTGTAACAAGACTGAGAAAAGAGGCGATCGCCCACAAAACTCAGTAAATCAAGGATTCCAAGCAAACTCAAGTTCTAATTTCAGCTGCGATAGCCCGTCAAGATTGTTGCGAAAGCTAAAGAAATAAGAACTTGTGAAAACTTAAAACGATTAGAGTTCTATTCGTCTTAGTATAAAAAGGTCTCGAAAGAGCAGGCGATAGCGAGTACAAGCTAAGTCAAATTGACTCGAAAGCCTAACAATTTAATCCTCGTTTTTCCTACTGCTTTCATGATTTTCATCAAAGCACTTTAAAGAGATAGAGGATGTTAGAAAAGCTACTAAAACGCTTTTTCAACTAAATGTTAGGTGCAGTTATTTCGACTTACTTTAAAGAGCGTGTTTGCTTCTCTCCTACTGCTGCTCTTAGAGGGTCTCATTTGCTATGGCTGATGATTGTTCAGTCATGGGGTTAAAGCTCCACTCTGTAAAGGCAATTTAGGAGATTAAATCAATGCTAGACGCGTTTACCAAGGTTGTTTCCCAAGCGGATACTCGTGGGGAATATGTTAGCGGTGCACAGCTGGATGCACTGAGCGCTCTCGTTGCAGATGGCAACAAGCGGATCGATGCAGTGAACCGGATCACCGGCAACGCATCTGCAATCGTTGCAAACGCAGCTCGCGCTTTGTTTGCTGAACAGCCTCAACTGATCGCTCCTGGTGGTAACGCCTACACCAACCGTCGCATGGCTGCTTGCTTGCGCGACATGGAAATCATCTTGCGCTATGTTACCTACGCAGTGTTCACTGGCGATGCTAGCGTTCTGGATGATCGCTGCCTCAACGGTCTGCGTGAAACCTACTTGGCTCTGGGTGTTCCCGGTGCTTCCGTAGCAGCTGGTGTTCAAAAGATGAAGGAAGCTGCGATCGCAATCGCCAACGATCCCAACGGTGTAACTCGTGGAGATTGCAGCCAGTTGATGTCTGAAATCTCTGGTTACTTTGATCGTGCAGCTGCTGCAGTTGGTTAATCCACACTAGTGGGTCATTTAATCACTAAGTTGCAGCATTTATTTAATAAAAGCAAATGCGTTGCAACACACGAATTAAGTGGCAGCTTCTTGCAACAAAAAACTCTTCAAAATGAACATTTAGGGAGATATCAAACCAATGAAGACACCATTGACTGAAGCAGTTTCGTCTGCAGATTCTCAAGGCCGTTTCCTGAGCAGCACCGAATTGCAAGTTGCTTTCGGCCGCCTGCGTCAAGCCACTGCCAGCTTGGAAGCTGCTAAAGCTCTGGCCAGCAAAGCCAACGATCTGGCCAATGGTGCAGCCAACGCTGTTTACCAGAAGTTTCCCTACACCACCCAAATGCAGGGTGCAAACTTCGCTTCCGATCAGCGTGGTAAAGACAAGTGCGTTCGCGACATCGGCTACTACCTCCGCATGGTGCAGTACTGCCTGATCGCTGGCGGCACTGGCCCCATGGATGAGTACCTGATCGCTGGTTTGGCTGAAATCAACAGCACCTTCGATCTGTCCCCCAGCTGGTACGTGGAAGCTCTGAAGCACATCAAAGCTAACCACGGCATCACTGGCGACGCAGCCACCGAAGCCAACTCCTACATTGACTACGCAATCAACGCCCTGAGCTAGGTTCGCGTTCTTTGGCCCGGAAAGGTAATCAGCTCTATCGCTGTAGGGCAGTGGTTGATTACCTTACCGGGCAATTTTATATCAACGCAGCTTGCCAATAGGTCACTGAAAACGTAGTCCACTCCCGTCCACAAATATATGATGTAGGGGAAACAACTATGGCTGGTGTCAAGGAATCCGGGCGGCTCGGAATTAGTGCATTTGGTGATAGGGAGCCTGTAGAGCTTCGCGCCAATTGGACTGAGGACGATGTAAATGCCGCTATTTGGGCCGCCTACCGTCAGGTTTTAGGTAATGAGCACGTGATGCAAAGTGAGCGTTTGACCAGTGCAGAATCACTGCTGCGCCAAGGTCAAATTACCGTTCGTGACTTTGTCCGTGCGATCGCCCAATCTGAGCTTTATCGTAAAAAGTTTTTCTATCCCAATTTTCAAGTCCGCTTCATTGAGCTGAACTATAAGCACCTGCTGGGGCGTGCGCCCTATGACGAAGCAGAAATTGCTTTTCATGTTGATCTCTACACAACCCATGGGTATGAAGCCGAGATCAACTCCTATATTGATTCGCCAGAATATCAGCAGAGCTTTGGGGAAAGCGTTGTTCCCTATTACCGCGATTTGGTAACCACTGGGGTTGGCCAAAAGACCGTTGGCTTCACCCGCATGTTCCAACTCTATCGCGGATATGCTAACAGCGATCGCGCTCAGTCGCAAACCAAGTCTCGCTTAGCATGGGAACTGGCTCGCAACACTGCCTCTCCCATTTCACCACCCAGTGCAGGTGCCCTTAGCGGTGCCGTTGGTGGTCGCCGAGGCGATGTGTTTCGCATTCGCGCCGTGCAGGCTTCCTCTTCATCTGCACCCACCGTTCGTAGAAGCGCAACCGAAGTGATTGTGTCCTACGACCAGCTGTCGAACAAATTGCAACAGCTCAATCGTGCGGGCAGCAGGGTTGTCAGCATTCAGCCTGTGTAACCACACAAGCTGCGGCGATGCAGAAATTGACCCGGCTATGGAAGCAATTCCATCGGCTAAGGGTCAATTTCCGTACCGCCAAATTCAGTCAAACTCACTGAACGAAAGGAGAGTATTTCGTGCCTATTACAGCACAAGCATCTCGTTTGGGAACTTCGGCATTTAGCGATGCCGCTCCCGTAGAACTGCGTCCCAACGCATCTGAGGACGATGTCAAAGCCGTTATTCGTGCGGTGTATCGTCAGCTGTTGGGTAACGATTACTTGATGGCCTCTGAGCGATTGGTCATCCCCGAATCGCTCCTCAAAGACGGCAAAATCACCGTCAAAGAATTCATTCGTCAAGTTGCGAAGTCTGAGCTGTACAAGAAGAAGTTCTTCCACAACAACTTTCACAGCCGCGTTACCGAGCTAAACCACAAGCACCTTCTGGGTCGTGCACCCTACGACCAGTCAGAAATTAGCACTCATCTGGATCTGTACGAAACCAAGGGCTACGATGCAGACATCGATTCCTACATCGACTCGGCTGAGTACCAGTCCAGCTTTGGCGAGAACATTGTTCCCTACTACCGCGACCTAGTCACCACTGGGGTTGATCAGCGGACTGTAGGCTTTACTCGGTTGTTTGCGCTCTATCGTGGATATGCTACCAGCAGCCGTTCGCAGCTCCAGGGCAACTATCCTCGTCTGGTTACCGAAATTGCTCGGGGTACTGCTTCGCCCGTGTTGGCTCCGGGTAGCGCCTACACCCGTCCTTCCATGAGCGGTGTACCTGTGAATAGCACCTTTGGTGGCTCCACGGCGTTTGGTTCGGGCCGTTTGTACCGGGTCGATGTGGCTGGCATTGCGGGTCCTGGCTATCCCAATGTGCGCCGCGTCAACAAAGCAGTCATCATCCCTTACGAAGAGCTGTCGAACCACATGCAGCGGGTTCAGCGGCAGGGTGGCAAGATCGCCAGCATTACTCCTCTCTAAGATGTTGAAAGAGCCCCGAACTCGTAGAGCCAAGGCATGCAGTTCGGGGTTTCTGGTACATCCAATTTGGCATCCCAAAGAGATTTCTCTAGTTTTCTCTTCCTACTTACTGTTAACTCCATTCTTACGAATTGTTGGGAGCAAGAAGAACCATGTTAGGTAATCGAACCTTTCGCTACGAAGTTGTTGGTTTGCGTCAGAATGAAGAAACTGACCGGATGGGCTTTCCAATCCGCTCTAGCGCCAGTGTGTTTATCACGGTTCCCTACAGCCGTATGAACGAAGAGATGCAGCGAATTACCCGCATGGGCGGCAAAATCGTGAACATCTCGACCGTTGGTGCTGAGAGCGAAGCCTCTGTTGCTAGCAAAGAATAAGTGAGACCCATGCAAGAGTCCAATTTTAAGGATTCTCAGAACTTTTCACTGGCAGGCGAGCCTGCCGGTGATGAGTCGTCTTTAACGGTAGAGCAGGCGATCGCCAATTTGCGAGGCTCTGACTTGGGGTTGCGGTACTACGCAGCCTGGTGGTTGGGGCGGTTTCGTGTATCCACGCCCGAAGCCATTGATGCCCTCATCGACAGTTTGGCGGATGAGGCCGATCGCACCGTCAAAGGAGGCTATCCTCTACGACGAAATGCCGCTCGAGCCCTCGGCAAACTGGGCGACCCTCGCGCCATACCGGGTCTCACCCAATGTTTGGAGTGCGATGATTTTTATGTGCGGGAGGCTGCTGCGCAATCGTTGGCGATGCTGGGCGATCGCAACTGCATTCCTATCCTGATCCACCTGTTAGCCGATGGGGCCAACGAAACCCAGCCCGTGCCAGGTAGCCCGGAGTTGCGCCAGCCTTACAACGCGATTTTGGAAGCGTTGGGCATGTTGGGAGCCACCGAAGCTATTCCCTCCATCGTGCCATTTTTGAATCACCCGGTCGATATGTTGCGGTTTGCGGCAGCTCGCGCTATGTACGAGCTCACGCAGAACTCTGCCTATGCCGAGCAGCTCATTGAGGCATTGAATGGGGAAAAACTGCCCCTACGACGGGCAGCCCTGGCCGATTTAGGAGCAATTGGCTACTACCCAGCCGCAGAGGCGATCGCCAAAACCTTGGCCGAAAACAGCCTCAAGCTGATCGCACTGAAGGGCGTGCTGGAAAAACAGTTAGAGCACACCACCCTGCCAGCCTTATCCGATGAGGCGATTCAAGTTATGACCTTGATGGATGACTTGTTGTAGCAGAAAGCGCAAAGAATCACGACAATAGAACTTATTGCTCCTCACGTTCGCCATGACTGATCGCCTTTCTTCCTTAATTCGGGCCGTCGAAGATGCAGACTCTTCCAGTCGCTTGCTCATTGCGGTAAAGAATCTGGCATCTAGTTGCCATCCTGAAGCGGTGCCTACGTTGATTGCGGCACTCAGCTACAACAATCCCGGGGCTGCAGTTGCTGCCGTGGATGGGCTCATTCAAATTGGGGAGCCCGCCGTTCCGGCATTGCTAGAGTTGCTGGATCTTCACAACTACACAGCACGCGCCTGGGCGATTCGAGCGCTGGCGGGCATTGGGGATCCAAGAGGATTGGCAACGCTATTGGGTGCCGCCACAGCAGATTTTGCCCTCAGCGTGCGGCGTGCCGCGGCCCGTGGGCTGGGAACGATGAAGTGGCATTGGTTTCCGTCCGATTTGCTGGAAATCGCTCAAGAAGAGGCATTAGAAGCGCTGACGTTTGTCGCCTGCAATGATGAGGAATGGGTTGTTCGTTACTCGGCACTGGTGGGCTTGCAGTCGCTTGCCACCACGTTTTCTGCCCATCAGCACGAGTGGCGATCGCAAATCACAGCGCTACTTGAACACATTGCCAACCAAGACGAGAGTTTGGCGATTCGGGCGCGGGCCTGTTTAGCTCAGCAAATGCTGCACACAGAGCCGACAGAACCGACCGAGGCGATCGCCAATCATCCGTCACCCTTGTCTGAAACCGACTGGCAACTCATTGTTACCAAGCTGTATGAACGCAAGCAGCAAGAGCGAGGCACCTCGTTAGCAGAAGGCGATCCACGGCGCTACAAAGACTTAGCTGTTGCCGTTTCTCAACGCAGCGAACCCAGCTAAACGCTTTGCAACAGCCCTGAAACAAATTTATTCAAGTTCTAAGCGTCAATTTGCTCAGGACCCAAGGGGTTGAATGATGTTTGGAGTGCTTAGCGCTCCAAACATCATTCAACCCCTTGGGTCTTCGGATGAAGTGCGTCAGTCCTATTGCGAAATTGACGCTGTTTTGTTTAGGTTGCAAATACGTGAATCATGCATCGCACCGCCTATCGATTCATGATTGTATTTCACAACCACCATTCACATGGCTAGAACGACACCGCAATACATCATCAGCGATGCATCATCAGTCATGAGTTTCAAACATGCGATCGCCCGTCAATGCTTCACTCTATTTACCGTGCTTTATCCCAAGGAAAAGAAAAGCTCATTCTTCACCCATAGCAATGATATCCATCAAAAAATCCAGGCAGCATAAAATTTAGATGCACCTCTGAATGTCATACAATTGCAGCAATAAATTCTGAGTGATCTAAAACTTCCGGTACATTTTGGTCAATCCATTAATCATCACTACCAGCAATGATCCATTCACGCGAGGGCTAGATTACCTATACGGGGTGCGCGGCCTTGCACTTGATCCAGAGATGATTGACGTGGTGCATGACTTAGAAAATCGCATTCCCATTTGCACCTGGATTGGCCAAAATATTGACCTTGTAAATGCACAACTCAACGTGTATTTGCAACACTGCCACGATTGCTTCCATGACTGGGAGCAGCCTACCATCCAAATTTTTGCAGCACCTCTTGCCCAATCATTTCGGTTAGAAGCCCTCTGCAATTTTCAAACCAATCCCATCACCATTTTAATCGATGTCGGCCGCCTACAGCCTAAAGACTGGCTTTTGGCGGTTGTCCACGAGTATGCCCACGCCCACGCTGGGTCTCCTGGGCATCATCAGCAATTTGTCCAATCTCTAATCCACCTGTGTTTAGGCTTCCAAATTCCACCCCCGCCCGCATCTGCCCAGGCCGAAAACCTGCTGCGGGTTTATCCACCTTGTGTACCAAATCCTGATGCCCTCATCTTTTGGAAAGGTGAGGTAGAAAATTGGCAACCGAGTATTACAAATTCATACTTTATGGTTCAATCACTAAGCTAAAGTACCTATTCAGAATTATTCTTAAATATTAGGTTCTTGAATTTCAAGAATTCATATTTAAGGTGACGTTTACTTTACAAAACGTCCTCGTTTCTCATCTTTAAAACCGTTCAGCTTCTTTCACCGAACCAACCTTTCAACGGTCAGTTTTCTACACAGGCATAGGCTCTGTTAACAGAAACACTTGTTTCGATTAGATGTTCTGTGCATTGTGACGAAACTGAGTTCGATTCAATCGTTTTAGATAGAGGTTTCTACATATGTCCCTTCCCCTATTGGAATACACTCCTTCTGCTCAAAACCAGCGAGTATCAGGTTTTGAGGTATTGGGTGACGAGCAACCCAGAGTGTATACCACTGAGAATTTGCTATCAGCCAGTGAAATGGATGCCTTGATTGTGGCGGCGTATCGCCAGGTCTTTCACGAGCAGCAAATGTTAGCTAGCAATCGCCAAATCTTTTTGGAATCTCAACTGAAATCTAGACAGATTACGGTGAAAGATTTTATTCATGGGTTGGTGACATCAGATTCATTTCGACGGCTGAATTACGATGTCAACAACAACTACCGATTTGTGGAATTGTGTGTTCAAAGATTGCTAGGTCGCCCTGTTTATAACGAGCGTGAAAAAATCGCCTGGTCGATCGTTTTGGCAACTGAAGGTTTGAATGGGTTTGTCACAGCCTTGCTGAATAGTGAGGAATATGACAACCACTTTGGCGAAAACACAGTTCCGTATCAACGGCGTCGAATTTTGCCCCAGCGGGCTCAGGGGGATTTGCCGTTTGAACGCATGGCGCGCTATGGCACAGACTACCGAGACAAATTACCCCGCCCCAGTCGCCATTACGAATTCACATCTGTGGAACGGGCTGATGGGTTGTTCCGACAGTTTGAGCCGTTTGACTTTGAAACGTTGATGCGACGAGCCAATTGGCCGGTTGTGGCAGGGCTAAGCGTGGTGTTCATCATGCTGGTGGTTTTGGCATTGGCCCTTTCAGCAACGGCAACCAGTCCACTCGGCTAGTGGGTTCTGTCGCTCCCGATAGGCTGAGTATTCGCGAAGACACGGTTCATCCGGTGAAGCGGCAGGGTAGATAAGCGTCGTAAACCAGTGCTGTGAACGAACGGGGGGCGATCGCCTTTTTGCACATTCTGAAATGGAGCAGCCCTTAGCCTTTCTTTTAGAACCTGCAGTGGATGCAGCTTTTATGGTTGAGCTGGGTACAAACTGAAGGGCGATCGCCTCTCTATTCCTTATCTACAAAGCATTCCAGCTTTTATTAAGCAACAGATTAAGTTATGTAATTTTTATCAGACTAAAGCGAATAATTAGGTTTTGTCTCCCTTATGATGAACATGAATCCACTGATGAAGTTGTGTAAAAAGGGGGCTTTAAATAACGTGGCTATTCCTCTATTACAGTATGCTCCAACCACTAATAATCAGCGGGTTGCTGGTTTTGAAGTGGCCCCAGGTGATGAGCAGCCTAAAGTTTTTACAACCGATAACCTGCTGAGTCGCACTGAAATTGATGATTTGATTGAAGCAGCCTATCGTCAAATCTTCTTCCATGCCTTTGCCTGGGATCGGGAAGTTGCTCTAGAGTCTCAGCTCCGCAATGGCCAAATCACCGTTCGCGATTTCATTCGCGGATTGCTGCTCTCCAAGACTTTTATCGATAGCTTCTACAACAAAAACAGTAACTATCGCTTTGTCGAACACTGCGTTGAGAAAGTGCTCGGTCGTCGCGTTTACAGCGAGCGTGAAAAAATTGCTTGGTCTGCTGTGGTTATGACCAAGGGAGTCAAGGGTTTTGTTGACGAGCTGCTGAACAGCGACGAGTACATCAGCGCATTTGGCGAAAATACGGTGCCTTACCAGCGTCGTCGTGTGTTACCCGGCCGCGCCAATGGCGAATTGCCCTTCAACATCAAATCGCCCCGCTATGATGCTTACTACCGCGGCAAGCTTGGGTTCCCTCAGTTTGTCTGGCAAGCAACTGTGCGCAGCTACAAGCCTCAAGATCAGAAGGCTCGCGCTGGCAGCCCTGCACAATTCCTCGACATGGCACGGAGCATCAGCCCTCGGGGTGCAGCTCCTCAGCAGTTGTCGGCTCTCAATGTCGACTTCTTGAACGCAGTGCCCTACCGTAAATAGGCTTTTTCGTTGAGAAAGTTCCTCCAATCGCTAATTCATTGAAATAGGCAGCTGAAACCTGAGGTTTCGGAACACAAGGTCCGATCTTCAGGTTTTTTGCTGGATATAGACTCCATCTTGGACTTACGCATTGGTGTTGTGGGTAGGGTGCTTCGCACCCTACCCCCCCCCCCCCCCCACAACACCAACACACCAGATTTAGTGGGCTTGCGTAAGTCCTGTCCATATCCAATGGCGATCGCCCTTGAAGATTTCCAGCATGATGGACGTACGCACGGTGCGACTATTTTGTCGCAGCTCATCCGCTCATGAACTGGACTAAGCACACTCGTCTTCTTTTTCCAGAAATCCCAGTTCTAGCAGCGCTTTGCGGATTTTGGCTTTGGAGGGCCGAACCTTGGGCACGGTTAACCCTAACTCTCGGGCCGTTTCAAATAATTCACGCATGAGGAGGTCGAGCGAGGTCTCGTCTGCATCTTGAGGCAAGGACTCCACACGGCCTTCGTACGCCAGGGTATACAGTTCTAAATGGTGTTTGCCGATTGCCCGAGCCAGTTTTTGTAATGTTTCGGGGGTAGGGCAGGTGCCCTTAAAGCAGGCTCCACGTAGTCGCGGTTGGGGTACACCTGATAGCTCGGCCAGGCGATTCATGCTAATTCCTTGGTCTTCCAGGTACTGCAAAATAAACTGCCCTAAGGGTGAGCAGTCTTCTGCTTTAATTTGCAGCCGTGCTGGCATCGGTTTCGAAAAGATGAATTGTGAGGGTTATCTAGAGATGATACCAATCTCGTCTCAGGCATGACAAAAAAACACAACACTTGCGCTCACCCATTCTCCTGTTTGCGCCAGCAATGGTGTGGCGGCTGCGGCTGATACGTCTCTTAACAGCCATGACTCTGGAGGATCTGGGCTTTGCCACCCAACATCATGACCTCACCATCCCAAGCTTTTGTGCAAACAAGCTCCTGCATAAATCGCTGCATGGCTGGGTCACACAACGACTCATGTTTCAAACAGCCCTTTGCGCGAAAGGGCTAAAGCGAAATGTCTAAAATTGATGGTTGCGTTCCAAAAGTAAGGCTTTGAGCCCCAGAGTGCATTTGTAAAAGCGTCCCATCATCATTCACGTTTGACAGGATTGGTTTCAAAATTCATACTGGGTTACTCGACTGTTGGCCCTCAGGTTAGGCTATGAGAATCCCCCAATCTATCCTTTTTTGGCGTACTCATGGGGACAGCCTACTCAATAGGGTGCATTCAATCGAGTGCGATTCAGTAGGATGCGATTGAATCGGGTGCGATCGCCCTCCCAGGACATTTATTTTGGGTTTTTCCGTAAACGGTGGGTTCTGGATCGTAGTTAATTTATTGTGTGTTGTGCGTGAGGATGATTTAACGAGGCTATGCAACCACCTCTCTCGGCTGGCTTTGTTTTGCAAAACCGCTATCGACTGCTCAGCATTTTGGGGCAGGGCGGATTTGGGCGCACCTACTTAGGCGAAGACTTGGGCCGATTTAACGAACGATGCGCCATCAAAGAATTCATTCCCAGCCAAGTGGGCGATTCCTCACTCGTCAAGTCACGAGAGCTGTTTCAGCGCGAAGCTCAAACTCTTTATCAAATTACCCATCCTCAAATTCCTCAATTTCGCGCCACATTTGAGGAAGATCGCCGTTTGTTTATCGTGCAGGACTATGTGGATGGCAAGACCTATCGCGATTTGCTGACCGAGCGCAAAACTCAGGGATTGGCGTTTTCGGAAGCAGAAGTGCTGCAGCTCATGCAGCAGTTGTTGCCCGTCCTGGCCCATATTCATGCCAAAGGCATCATCCATCGTGATATCGCACCCGACAATATTATTTTGCGGCAGACCGACCAACTGCCCGTGCTAATCGACTTTGGAGTGGTGAAGGCGATCGCCACCCAAATGCATTTGCAAACCGGCTACGGCGCAACTACGGTAGGCAAGTTAGGCTATGCCCCTAGCGAGCAAATGCAAACTGGGCGCGCCTATCCCAATAGTGACTTGTATGCACTTGCCGTCACCGCCGTGGTGCTGCTGACCGGACGCGAACCCCAAGAACTATACGACGACGTAACCACAAACTGGCATTGGCAGCGCTATACCAACGTGAATCCAGCCTTTGCAGCAGTGCTGAATCGGATGCTCAGCTATCGACCGGGCGATCGCTTTCAATCGGTTGCAGAAGTCGCCAAAGCGCTACAGGCTATCCACAATCCGGGTACAGCTCCTGTACTCACCAACCCTGTACCCACGCCGCCACCTGTCAGTTACCCCATGCCAACGGCAGGGCCGCCTATCGCCCCCGGCGCAGTTCCCATTCAGCCCAATGGCAATATTTCACAAATGCAAACTGTGGCCGTAGGACGCAGAGCCGTTACCAATCCCACAGCCGTTGCCGCTGCCCGACAGCAGGGCAACAGCCCCAAGCGGCCTGGAGCCACCATGCCCGTCGCCGCACCCTCCCGCCAACCACAAAATGGCAGCACATGGGAAAATCCCTGGGCCATTATTGGCATGGGGTTGGGGTTGGCCATTATTACCGGAATCGCGTCGTGGGCCGTGGTGACCGCCCTCATGAACGGCGGCTCCAATGTGGGCAGTCAGCCTAGCCCCACGCCTACCCAAACCGTTAGCCCCACCCCCACCCAAACTCCTAGCCCCACGCCTACCCAAACTCCTAGCCCCACGCCTACACCCACAGACCCGGTCTTTTTCGATCAACGGGTCAACCTTGCCCCAGGCTCTTCTAGCACCCTACGAGGCAATTTACAGGGAAACCAGCGGGTGAACTACATTCTGCCGTTGCAAGCAGGCGAGACTTTGGGAGCCGTTTTGGAAGGAGATGGCGTTGTTTTCTCGGTGCTGGGGCCAAACCAGCGCCCGGTAGACGGCTTTTCGGAAAACGTGCTGGATTGGCGCAATACGGTGAGTGAAGCGGGCAACTATGTCATCCAGGTGCAGCCATTGGATGATGTTTCGTCAGTTGACTACGCTCTGCGGTTGCGGCTGGATGGAGTGGCTCCCAGTCCCGAACCCGAACCGCCCGAGCCGGAGCCGGAGCCAGAGCCCGAACCAGAGCCCGAATCACCTCCTGTCGAAACGCCACCTCCCGTGGAAGGCTCACCCACCAATGTGGAAGAAGAGCAAGTCAGCATCAACCAGGGACAAAGCAAGGAGCTAGCCGATCAGGTCACCAGTCGGCGCATTAAGCGTTACTGGGTGAGCTTGCAGTCGGGGCAGGTGATGTCGGTTGAGGTGCTTCAAGGCGATGCCATTGTGAATTTGCGCACTCCCGATGGACAGGCTTCGAGCGATCGCCAAATTCGAGCGACCACCAACGGCTCATTTGCAATTGATGTGGTGGCCGATCGGGTTGTGAATTTTGTGTTGCGGGTGAACGTGAGTTAACGGGTCTGCTAGACATAAGGGTTGTTTGAGTTCCTTGCCGTGCAGGGGACGACAGACTCGATAGGATTCCGTCGTTCTTTGAAATCGCCTTATCAGAACGATCGCGATCGCCAGCACAAACGTTAGGTATCCGTGAAGCCAACTTCATACCACCCCACGTATTTTTGCAAGGGCCACTTTGCGTGCCCTAGCAAAAGCTGAGCGCTTTGGGGCAACACATTAACGGAAGCTTTATGATTTTTCTTCAGAGCTTCATCTAATCCTCCTAAAAAAATTGATAGTTTGTCTGCATACGTAAGCAAGCTAAAGCAGTTTTTTAAAGCTGGCATGAAGTTTGAACATGGCGATCGATCGCAAATAGATTCGCGATCGCCAATGCAAACAAAGGCTTGTGCTTCGCATCTTCACTTTTCAGGGAGAGCAGGATGACAAACAGCCAAAGCGTTTTTCCGACTAAGAAACCGCAAATTCACTTAATTTGGCAAGTTAACCCTGAAACAACACTGGAAAGTGATTGGCTCTACTCCCTGTTTCCCAACTTTGATGTGCAGTCCATCGAGGATAGCCAACATAGCGCCGTCATGGACAATGCCATTGTGGTAACCAGTGGCAACGACATCAACGGCATATCAGTCAAGCAATATTTAACTCGCTTTAAGGCCGCCGGGTATCGCGTTGGCGTCATTCATCTAAGTGATGAGTGGTTCACATATCCCATCGACTTTTACCCAGATGCAGCGTTCGTATTGCGGAATTTCTATCGAGATGATGCATTTCGGCATCCCCATGTCTATTTCATCCCGCTGGGGTATAAGCGAGGACTGCATCAGCACATCACACCCGATCGCCCCATGCGCGATCGCCAACACAGTTGGTCTTTTGCCGGATCAATTGCAGGCAAAATTTCTCGCCGACACATGATGGCTAGTGCAAATCGCCTACCTGGGGGTATTGCCTACATAAGCGGCAACGCCTTCAACGATTCCAGCAACTTAAGCTTCGAAGGCTATGCCAAGTTGATGAGTAACACCGTGTTTGCCTTATCCCCCGGTGGCAACCGCTGTGTTGAAACACTACGAGTTTACGAGGCCATGGAGGCGGGGGCTATTCCGGTAGTGGAAGATGCCAGTCGGTTCAACATCCTCAAAGGCATCTTGAAGGAAATCATCAAACCCAAGGAATTTTTACGATACAAAGTGTGGACTTGGGGCTACTGGCGCAGTAACTTTGCACGGCTCGTGGCTCCTAGCTACTGGCTACAGGTGTATGGAGCCAACTTCCCCTGTCCGCGCTGCTCGGACTGGACCCAGCTCGATCAGCTCCTTGCCACCATTGACCCCGATACCAAAGCCCAAGAAGTGCAAGCCTTTTGGCAAGGCTACAAGGAATTTTTACGAAAGCAAATTTCTGCCATTGTGACCCGCAGCTTTTTTACCAGCATGGATACTCAAGCCCTATCTCAAGCTTCCCCCCCCTCAGCGCCTGCCGCCACCCCTGTGGCCGTAGGGGAATCGTGATCCCAATGCTTACAAGAATTCTCGATCCCCATAGTTTTGGCGCTATTGGGCCGGTGCTATTGGGTAATCGTGACTACCACCTACAAAATCGTTCACCAGCTTGAAAATTCTGCACAAATCCCAGACTCCCTGTCTTTGAGCAGGCTCAATCCCTCCGGATCAAAATCCATCCACCAGTCTTGATAGGATGGGTCGGCGCGGGTTTTGCGCTACGGCGTGCGGATGGTTGCCGAGCCGATGTCCTGTCTCCACAACAGCCATTATCAAAATCTGTTAGGACTTCACTTCATCGAAAAATCCAGGGATTGAATGATGTTTGGGGCGCTTAGTGCCCCAAACATCATTCAACTGCGTAAGTCTTGTCTGCGAAACATCGCCATCTGAGGAGAGGGGTGTGCGTTGAGAAACCAAGCCCAAGAATAAAAATCTCTGCGATGATAGGATCAGCTATCTCATGTTGGGATAGCGGTTTCGTAATGGATTGATGTTGCGATCGCACGATTCACGAGCAGCCCATCGTGTTTGAAAGTCCCTTGTTCTGCCAAGGTTCTCAAAACAGTGCCATCCACTTGGGATCTGGGTGCAAATGATTGATACATTGGCACGATACCCTATGGCGCTGTACTCGTCTTGGTATTTGAGGGCGATCGCACACATCCAGGGTTTTCTTTGGCCGAATTCACCGATAGGGAGATGTTTGTTTGAACGCGCTACTGATTGCTGGCACGGATGCCGCTGTGGGAAAAACAGTGGTTGCAACCGCGCTTGCAGCCTATTGGCAAACTTATTGTGCAGGGCGATCGCTCGGCATTTACAAACCCATTGATACCGACGGACGCGATCGCGACCATTATCTTCGCCTATTTGCCCTCAACCAATCGCCGCAAGAGCTATCGCCAGTTTGTACCAAAACCACCGGTGACCAGCTCCCAATGGGCGATCGCACCACTCCCACCATTCCGCTCGATTTGCTGTGGCAGCAATTTGAAGCGCTGACCCAACAACGGGACTGGGTTTTGCTAGAGGGTCTGGGTGGGTTGGGAACCCCTATCACCCACGAAACCATTTTGGCGGATCTGGCGTGGGACTGGCGCGTTCCCACCCTGCTGGTTGTACCCGTCACCACGGGTACGGTAGGGCAGGCTGTGGCTCATGTTGCCCTGGCTCGCCAGTGTCGGCTGCATCTCAAAGGGCTGATTCTCAACTGCACCCAACCCTGCACTCTACAACAGCTCGAAGAGTGGGCTCCCACTGCATTAATTCAGTCCCTGACTGGTGTTCCGGTATTGGGGACGGTGCCCTTCTTGGCAGACCCAACAAACCCCAACCGTTTGGCGCAGGTTGCCTCAGAGCTGATGCTAGAACGCATTCTTCCCCTCAGCTTTCACAGCTAGCTCACGATCCCTAAGCTCCTGCGATCGCCAACTTTTTCCCGCACCACTCCCACCAGTTCCATACAAAAACCCTTGAGGGCGATCGCCCTCAAGGGTTTGTCAACGTGAGGTTCGTAACGTGGGAGTCAGTCCAATCGCTCTAGCGGCCAGAACTGGCTAAAGTCCGCTCTTCATCCGTTGTGAGCCAATCTGCGTGGAAGAATTCACCCCGAGACTTGTCAACCCGCTCAAACGTATGGGCACCAAAGTAATCGCGCTGAGCTTGAGTTAAGTTTTGGGGTAGACCAGAACGGCGATAGCTATCGAAGTAGTCAAGCGAGGCGCTAAAGGCCGGAACCGGAATTCCGTATTCCGCCGCCAACATAATCACCTCTCGCCACGCCGCCTGCCGATCCAGAATGGTTTGCTTAAATTCAGGAGCCAGCAGCAAGTTAGGAAGCTGGGGATTCTCATCATACGCCCACTTAATCTTGTTCAAAAATCCAGCCCGAATAATACAGCCACCCTTCCAAATGCGGGCAATTTCGCCCAGATCCAGGCCGTAGTTGAACTGTTGCGAGGCTTTGCCCAACAGTGCCATCCCTTGCGCATAGGAACAGATCTTGGAGCAGTACAGCGCATCGCGCACCTTGCTCACCAGGGCAGTAATATCGCCTTCATAGCGACCGCTGGGGCCAGTCAATTCTTTGGAAGCGGCCACACGCTCTTCCTTAATCGAAGACATGATGCGCCCGTTGACGGCAGCAATAATCGTGGGAATGCCTACACCCAAATCCAACGCAGTCTCAACTGTCCACCGTCCGGTGCCTTTTTGGCCTGCCGCATCCAGGATTACATCTACTAATGGTTGCCCCGTTTCGGTATCAACTTTCTTAAAGATGTCAGCTGTAATTTCAATCAAAAAGGAGTTCAATTCGTCGGTGGTGTTCCACTCAGAAAATACCTGATGCAGTTGGGCAGCGCTCAGCCGACCTACGCTGCGCAAGATATCGTACGCCTCCGCAATGAGCTGCATGTCGCCATACTCAATGCCATTGTGCACCATTTTGACGTAATGGCCAGAGCCACCAGGGCCGATGTAGGTCACACAGGGGCCATCATCTACCTGAGCCGCAATTTTGGTGACAATCGGCTCAATTTCGCGATAGGCAGCCTCGGTACCACCGGGCATGAGGCTGGGGCCGTTGAGTGCGCCTTCTTCGCCACCACTCACCCCCATTCCAATGAAGCGTAACCCGGTCGATTCCAGTTCTTGAACACGGCGTTCGGTATCGGTGTAGAGAGAGTTGCCGCCGTCAATAATCATGTCGCCTTCTTCAAGCAAGGGCTTGAGTTGCTGAATTACGGCATCGACGGGTGCGCCCGCTTTCACCATGATCAAAATTTTGCGGGGGCGATCGAGCGATTGCACAAACTCTTCAAGCGAGAAGGTGGCTTTAACGTTTTTGCCCTGCGCGCGCGTTGCCATAAACTTTTCCGTGACGGACGCAGTGCGGTTATACACCGCGATGGGAAATCCGTTACGCTCAACGTTTAGCGCCAGATTCTCCCCCATCACTGCCAGACCAATTAGACCAAAGCTTTGTCCCATAAGACCTGCCTATATTCACTTCTGGATTACGCTGGGGTTGTTACTAACCAGAGTAGACAACTTTTTTGGAAAGGACAGGGGCTCACAGGTTTTCTTTATGCCTGTTTCTGCTTTTAGATAGATTTTGTACGCTAGGGCACCAGATGGAAGCGAGAAATCATTAAGAGATGAAACGATGGCCTGGGTGGCTGGACTGTTCTCACGCTTTATGCGGGAATCATGAACTGCTCTTAGAGCAGCTTGCAGGCGTTGCTTCCGCATTTCGCCCCATCTAGTTGGGCCAAGCCATTGACGGTTGAACAAGAAAGATAGGGCTAGGCAGGAGCCTTTATTCAGGAGACTTTATTCAATGACAGCAGACGGCTCCAGCATTGGAGGATTGCAAACCACAGCCATTCATGCAGGAGAAAAACCTGATTCAGCAACTCGTGCCTCTTCTCCGAGTATTGTCATGTCGTCGTCGTTTGTGACAGATGCCGATACGCCCTTCTCAGCTGAGAATTTGCAGGAGCAGGCTCCATTTTTCTATACCCGCGAAGGAAATCCAACGGTTCAGCAGCTTGAGCAAAAACTTGCTGCGTTAGAAGGGGCTGAAGCGTGTGTCGCCTTTAGCAGTGGTATGGCAGCCATTTCAGCGCTGATGTTGCATCTGCTCAAGCCGGGGGATCACGTGGTTATGAGCGATGTTGCGTATGTGGGTGCAGCCGAGTTGATGAATGGGTTGATTCCTGGTTTGGGTATTCAGGTGACGCGAGTGAACACAACGGATTTGGATGCGGTACAGGCGGCGATTCTTCCCCATACAAAACTGGTTCATATCGAGACACCCTGCAACCCAATTGTGAGGCTGTCGGATATTTGGGCGATCGCCCAGATTGCCCATGCGGCTGGTGCAAAGCTATCGGTTGACTCGACCTTTGCAACCCCCGTGGCCACTCAACCGCTCAGGCTTGGTGCAGATTTTGTGATTCATTCGTTGAGCAAGTATTTGTGCGGCCATGGCGATGCCATTGGTGGAGCGGTACTGGGGGCAAGCGCCGAGATGTTAGGCCTTCGCCATTTGCTGATTCATCTGGGGGGAGCGCTCAGTCCGTTTAATGCGTGGCTGATTATGCGAGGGATCACAACACTTCCTATTCGAATGAAAGCGCATGAGGAGAATGCTCTGAACGTTGCGCGTTTTTTGGAGGCCCAGCCCCAGGTCAAGCGAGTGATTTATCCTGGATTGCCGTCTCATCCTCAGCATGAGTTAGTCAGTCGGCAGATGCGCAACTTTTCGGGGATGATTGCGTTTCAAACGCATAATCCTGTTGCCGTTGCTCAAGCGTTTGCTGAATACTTGCAAATTGTTCACTATGCGGTGTCGCTGGGACATCAGCGGAGCCTGATTTATTACATTTCGACTCAGGAGATGCTGGAAACGTCGTTTACGCTGAATCAAGCACAACTGGCCGACTATCGCAATTTTGCAGGCGATGGAGTGTTTCGATTGTCGGTGGGGCTTGAAGATGCTGAGGATATTTGTGCAGACCTGGAACAATCCATGAACAGGGTGTAGCCCCGTGGACGGCTGCTGTTGGTCTTCCTTATCCCAGTAATCAGCCATAACTAAATAATAAAATCTAAAACTCTGTGCCGCCCGCTGTGAGGGCGGCACAGAGTTTTAGGATCTGGTTTTTAATAGTGTTAAGGTACTTAGTCGTTTTCTAGTTTTTCTAGTGAACGTGAGTGATGAATCAGCTGAAGTACCCATTTTGGGTCTGCGCGGCGCGCAACCCCCAAAAAAAGCCCTTAACCGAAACTGACGTTAGCTATGGCTAGCCTCACAATTTCGGAGATGATGAGGATGGCTGAAGCATGGGCAGTTTGAGCGTAAATTCGACATCTTGATTGGGCATGGAGTTGCATTCAATGACTCCATGATGGCGATCGACGATGATGTGGTAGCAGGTGGTGAGGCCAAGTCCTGTTCCTTTGCCAATGGGTTTGGTGGTGAAGAACGGGTTGAACATGTGCGATTGCACCGTTGCAGGAATGTGGGGGCCGTTGTTGGCAATGCAGATGCGGATGTGAGTGCTGCCGATGGGTTCTGTTTCGAGGCGGATGGTTGGGGTGGCTGGTGGGGGAAGGTCGCTCAGGGCATCGATGGCGTTGGTGAGCAGGTTGAGAAATACTTGGTTGATTTCGCTGGGGTAGCACTGAATGGGCGGGATGTCGCTGTAGCGACGGAGGATATGGATAGCGGGCGATCGCCCATCTGAGCCATCGAGGCGACTCTGCAAAATCTGCAACGTCGTTTCCAGGCCAGCGTGAACATCCACCGATTTGAGTCCGGCTTCATGCAGGTGAGAGAAGTTACGCAAGGACTTGATAATGCACTGAATGCGTGATGCACCCAGGCTCATGGAACGCAAAATATTGGGGAAATCCTGCTGGATAAAGTCCAGATCAAGCTCTTGAATTTTGGTGTGGATATCGGCAGCAGGGGTGGGGTAGCGCTGGGCGTAAAGTTGGAGCAGATGAAACAACTGGTGGAGATACTCCTCGGCGTGGCGAATATTGCCAGAAATAAAGTTTAGGGGGTTGTTGATTTCGTGGGTAATGCCAGCCACCAGTTGCCCCAGGCTCGACATTTTTTCGCTTTGAATGAGGTGAGTCTGCGTTTTTTGCAGCTCGGCCAGGGCGTGTTCTAGCTCTTGGGCTTTGAGACGGTATTTTGTCTCGGATTCGCGCAGTCGGGTTTGCTCGATGCGATCGCGCTCGGCGATGGTGTGCAGCGTTTTTTTGACCATTAGCCAAATGGCCACGCCAGCAAGGCCGCCGATAACGCCTATTGATGCCGCCAGATATCGCAAACTCAGCAATCCCTGGCGATAAATTGCCCGAGGCAAGCTCACCCGCATCAGGAAGGCGGGAGTTTGATTGAGGTCGTAAACCACGTGATAGCCTGCGATGGTATTGCTGAGGTCGTAAACCACGTGATAGCCTGCGATGGTATTGCTGCTGAGGGCCTGTACTGAGCTAGCCAGCGGGGCATCGAGCGATGAATCGGCCAGAAGGTTTGTTTTGGCGGTTGCAAAATCGTTAGGCAGGATGGGTTGGTTGAGCGATCGCACATCGAGCGACACTTGCGTCAACTGCTCAAACGCATCCAACTTGGCTCGATTGAGCCATTGACCCATGATCAGGCTGCCGCGAATTGGGCTGCTGCCATCGCTGGTGGTGATGGGCTGCGAGGCCACCAACATCGGCCCCTGAGGCAAATTCAAAATTCCGACAGTGGCGGTGGCGGATTGGGTGCGGTGCACCAGCGATGAGGATACTAGCTGCGATCGCATCGCTGGCGATGGATTCACCCATACGCCTTGCTCCAAATCGTATCCATGAATATGTAAAATCTGGCCTGAGCGATCGATGACGGCAACCAAATTGAGTTCCAACGAGGTAAACGTATCCTCATTTAGGTTGTTGTCAATGTAGGTTGGGTTGAGATCCTGAGCATATTGATAGGTGTCATCCCACCGGGCATAGTCTCCCGTAGTGGTACTGAGATTGGAAAGAGCGGTATCTAAGGTTTGCAGGGTACGCTGTACATGTTTCAGAGTTGATTGCTTTTCCAGTTCAAAGAAACTGCTCATCAAAACGCTGGCTGCGATCGTGTATGAGAGTGCGGTTGCACCAGCCAACCCAAGCCCCAGCAGGAGGGAGGTTCTTCGATACTGCATGCATGTGACGAATACTTTGCTTGAGTGTATCTTTTATAACAAGCAGATCAATCCGCAAGATGGCGGAGTATCGGCTTGGTAGAATGGGGCTGTTCGTTGTTTGAGATGCGGAATGTCTACAGAACAAAACGTGACAAAAGGGGCTGATGAGGTAGATGCGGCGATCGCCCGTGGGATTGATTTAGATGGGTCGCCCATTCCGACCGAAAAGCTAGATCTCTATACCAGTGTGATGGCGCTAGAGGGAAATCGGCAGCGCAGCGGAGTGAGCAATACGATGCGATCGCGCATTGTGCGAATTGGAGCGAAGCACATTGCCCAGGATGAGCTGAATCAAAAGCTGATTGATGCGGGATTTGCCGGATTAAAAGAGAAAGAAATTGCATTTTATTACGGTGGTAAATAGAGCTTGAGTTGGTAATTTGGGGTCTGTTCAGGTTCGCGAAACCCAGATCAGTTGAGGATGAGATGATCCGCTTCTCCCCCCTTTTGCCGATAGCGATCGTCGCAAATCTCATGAGAATGATGGGGTGATGCCTTGAGTTCAAACTGAGTTCAAATTGAGTTCACATCGGGTTTCGCCTCATCTGTTTCTGCCTGCGATCGCCCTGCTTGTGCGACGTATGTGTCACCTCAGCGTTTTATAACGGTTTTAAAAATGCCTGTGATTGAATCTTTATTTGAGTTTTCTCGCACTAACTGTGTCGCAATCTGCGCATTTTTGGTGCCTGCCAATTTGTTAGCGACGCTGCAAACGCTCATTTTTGTAGGATTGGAGCGCGATCGCCAGCAAATTCAACTGATGACGAGTGCGGCTACAGTGTACGCATCGCTGATGGTGCTGCATGTGGTGACGTGGTTTGTCATTGGCGTGGTGATGATTCCCACGTTTATTTTGAGCGGGTTGGCGACGGTGTGTTTGGTCATTAGCGGCTGGGCGATCGCCCGACCCCAAGGCTTGGCAGCATTGCTACAGCGCCTTGTGAAGCTCGTATTGCCGAAGGAGCGATCGGTATGGACAGCCTTGACTCGATGAACTTGGATACGATTGTGGGTGGCTTGGCGATCGCCATTTTTGCAGGCGGCATCTTAATGATGTTTACTAACTTATTCACCAATAAGTAGCCCATCAGCCCCTCACGGGCAGAAACCTAATGGTGGCAAACGCCATTTACCAACGCGGGCGCTCGCCCGTATCAAAAACCGAAACCCGTCTGCCATCTATCACAGCTCGTTTTAACTTAGAGAAGTCACTCCTCATGCCTGCAGCAGCCCGTAACGGGCTGCTGTTTTTGTGAGTAGATGCCGTGTTAGGCCAAGGGGTGATGAGATCCGCCCTAGGCCAACGTGAGTAATGGATAAACTGAAGTGCCCATTTTTGCGTGGGCAGCGCGCACGAAAAAATGGGCTTTTCTACGGTTTGTGCAGCGCGAAAACTGAAGAAAAGCCCTGAACCAAAACTGACGTTATGCCAGAAAAGCCAACAATTCGCGATTCACGGTTTGAGGAACTTCCTGCTGAACCCAGTGACCACATTCGGGAATCAGTTTGACGTGGAATGGCGCATTCACCAGTTCATCCAACCGTTCGGTTAACCGCTGGCTCAAAAATGCGTCGTCTTCGCCCCACAGCACCAGAGTCGGCACATTAACAGGAGTTTGCGATCGCCCCAGTTGACGCAGCAAATTTTGGGGCGACAGCATGTTTCGGTAATAGTTAATAGCAGCCTTGAGCGCACCAGGCTTTTCCAGCGCGGCCCGATAAATTTCAGTATCTGCCTTGGTAAATGCCCCTTTGCGCACAGCTTGCCCTTGCAACATGCTGCTTAAAAAGGTTCGCAAGTTTTGACGAATCAGCAATTCGGGCACTTCCGGCACCTGAAACGCAAATACGTACCAACTCCGCCGCAGTTGATCCAGGTTGCCCACCAACTCTTGCATTAACCGATGGGGATGGGGTGCATTCAACAAGGCCAAGCGATGGATCGACTGGGGAAACACTTGGGCCATGTGCCAGGCGATCGCGCCACCCCAGTCATGGCCCACAATATGGGCTTTGGTATACCCCAAGCTGGTAATCAACCCGCGAATATCAGCACTGAGGGTGTCGAGGTCGTAGCCGCTGTTGGGCTTGTCAGAGTCGTTGTAGCCACGCAAATCGGGCACGACCACTTTAAAGCGCTTCGCCAAAGCGGGAATTTGATGTCGCCAGGAATACCAAAACTCAGGAAAACCATGCAGTAAAACCACGAGTTCCCCTTCGCCCTGAGTGACACAGTGCAAGCGGATGCGGTTCGTTTCAACAAAACAATGCTGCCAGCCAGGGATCGATGCGGTCATACAGCGGAATTGTGTGAAATAAGGTCGGCGATGGGATCTGCAGTTGAGTCAGGCCAAGCAGACACAAAGGCCGGGTGTGCAAGAGCAAACTTTGTAGTGGAGGATACGTTTCTTCACTTTTGTCATTGTATCGCTTGCGACTTGCGAACGGCTGCCCGTACATTTGGGGATTTTTTGCACCATCGCCAAGTTGGGCTCAGCATCGGGTCAAGTTGCCTGGTGCAGCTCTGGGGCGATCGCGCCCTGCCATGCATCGCCACCAAGACCCCCCGTTCGTTAAGGTTCTGCTCAACATTCTCCCGCCGGGGCGACTTTGTGCAAGAAATGGGTTAGGGCTATGCCGTGGGGGGAATAGGGATCGGCTAAGACGATAGCTCCTTAAGGATACGATTGCGAAGGATACAACAGCGCATGGCAGGGTACAAGGGCAAGATTTGGCGACAAGAATTAAATGATCTAATGCGGGGCATTGCAGGGGCGTTTCTGTTTGGTGCACCGTTTCTATACACCATGGAGGTTTGGTGGAAGGGCAATTTCACCTCACCGCCGCGCATGATGCTGATGCTGGGGCTGGCGTACTTTGCGCTGGTTCTGTTAAACATTCGGGGCGGATTTCGCGATCAGCAAGCTCAGACGCGATCGCAAATCATGACCGAAAGCATTGAGGGGTTGGCGATCGCCTTTTTAACTGCCACCCTCAGTCTCATGCTCATGGGTATCTTGCGCTTTGAAACAGGGCTAGATGCCATTTTGGGACGCATTATTAATGTGACGCTGCCCTTTAGCATTGGTGTTGGTGTCGCCAACAACGTGTTGCAACGTGCCGATGAGGAGAATCAAGACGCTGACTCATCGCCCAAGCATAAGAAGGTATCTCCCTTGAGCAGCTCCCTATCCGATATTGGCGCAACCATCTTGGGGGCGATCGTCATTGGATCATCCATTGCCCCAACCGACGAAATTCCAATGATTTCAAGTTGGGTGTCTCCAGGGCGATTGTTGGCGATTATTGCCAGTTCACTCCTGTTGTCTTACATCATTGTGTTCCAGGCAAACTTTGGCGGGCAGCGAAGACGGCGATCGCAGTCTGGGTTCTTTCAAAGTCCTATGAGCGAAACTCTAGTCTCTTACCTGCTGTCTCTGGCGGTGGCTATGCTCATGTTGTGGCTATTTCAAATTGTGCGCTTTGGTGATCCTTTCAACCAATGGCTCACCTATACCATTGTGTTGGGTTTACCCTGCACCATTGGCGGGGCAGCGGGCAGGCTCGCCGTCTAGCACTCAGCTTTTTTTAGAGTTGATGCACTTCATACAAAAAACCAGGGGGTTGAATATTTTTTGGCGCTTAGCGCTCCAAACATCGTTCAACTGCATCAGTCCTGTTTTTTTGAATACCGACTTTTGATACCCACCCCTTCTGATAACCGATGTCCGACCATTCACAATCTGACCGTTCCAAGCATCCAATTCGCAATCAAGCAGAATGGGTTTCTCTGGGCGTTTCGACTCTGCTGTTAACAGGAGTGATTGCAGCCGTCACGTCTTTGTGGCTTCAGCCGTCGCTCAAGCCGCCTACCTTCAGCATTGAGCAAGGAGAAATTCGAGAAGAAGCAGGGACATACTACGTCCCCATCACTATTACCAATCAAGGAGATGGCACAGCCGCCGAGGTCACGGTAGAAGGCAGCGTTGGTTCTGGCAACCAAGAAGAGATCGCAAATACCACCTTTGATTTTGTTCCGGCTCAGTCGGATGTAGAGGGTGTATTGATGTTTAATCAAGACCCCAGCGATGCAGACATTCGCGTGGTTAGTTATCAAAAACCCTAGACACGACCTTATATGATCAATCAAGCCTATTGCCAGCTTATGGCAACCTACAACGAGTGGATGAATCACAAGCTATATGCCATTTGTGCCACGCTTTCGGAGGGCGATCGCACTCGTGACTTAGGAGCCTTTTTTCACTCCATTCATGGCACGCTCAATCATTTACTCCATGGCGATCGCATTTGGCTGGGGCGTTTTACCAATGCCCGCACCTCGCTACCGCCCATCGGCCACATCCTGTATGCAGACTTTGCCGAGCTCCAGCACGAACGCGAGCAAACCGATCGCGACCTACTCAACTGGGCCGCTTCCATCTCCGAAGCATGGTTAGAAAAACCGTTTGAATATACCAGCGCCATCGATAGCGAAACCCGCGTGCTGCCAGCCTGGGTTTTGGTTACCCACCTGTTCAATCATCAAACCCATCATCGAGGACAACTCACAACGCTCTTGCACCAGTTGGGGCACGATCCTGGCGTTACCGACGTGCCATGGCTACCCGGTTTAGACACTTGGGCCAAATAAGCACCTTCCCCCTGGCAACCATTTCTCTCTAACAAAAACCTAAGCCACACCAGAGTTTCAGGAAACGTCAGTTTCGGTTCAGGGCTTTTCTTCAGTTTTCGCGGCGCGAAAACTGAAGTGCCCATTTTTGCGTGCGCGTTGCGCACGCAAAAATGGGCACTTCAGCTTATCCAAAACTCAGGTTCAGGAAATATTAATCCTGCTTGGTTGGGGGGGTGCTATACCCTGAGGAAGTGCGAACGAGATGGAGTAAGGATCACCTTGGTGCTGGTTGCCGTGCTGTTGGGATGTTTTGGGCTGGGGGCGCTGCCGCTCATTCGGTGGCTCACCTATGCGCTCACCCGCAAAGATTTGACCAAGGTGGGATCGGGCAATGCCAGTGTGTCGGCAGCGTTTTACCACGGTGGGCAGTGGGTCGGTATATTGGCCGTATGCTCCGAGGCAATGAAGGGAATTGCGGCGGTGCTGCTGGCCCGTCAGTTTTTGACGGATCCGGCCTGGGAAATTGTGGCGTTAATCGCGCTGGTGGCGGGTCGGTTTTGGCTGGGGGGTGGGGCTGGTACCACGAATGTGGTGTGGGGCTTCATTGTTCACGATTGGCGCATTGCCGCGCTCACAGCCCTAATTGGCGGCATTGGCTTTACGATTTTGCGAGAGCGGCAGTTGGGCAAGTACGGGGTGCTGGCGCTGCTGCCACTGCTCACCATTTTGCTGCATCCCTACCAGGGGGAACGCATTGTGGCGGTTATGGTGCTATCGGGTTTGATGGCGCTGGTGTATCGTCGCATTCCCGATGATTTGGACTTGTCGGCCAGTGCTGCACAAAAGGAGTCGAAGCAGGTGTTTCAGTTTTTTCGGGGCGATCGCGCGCTCCTTTCTTTAGACCAACGCTTGAGCGCCGAAAAAGTGGGCCAAAAGGCCGCAACCCTGGCCCAACTGCGCCAGTGGGGGTATCCCGTGCCCATGGGCTGGGTGCTGCCACCGGGCGATGATCCCGCTCCTTTGTTCGCGTCCCTGCATACCGATGGCGATCATCCACTAGTGGTGCGATCGTCTGCAATTGGCGAGGATACAGAGTCGGCCTCTGCCGCCGGACAATACGAATCGTTTTTGAACATTACTAGCCAGCCAGCCCTAGAGCAGGCGGTTCTGCGGTGCCAGAGTTCCTACAATGCCGCGCGAGCGGTGCAGTATCGCCAGCGACAGCAGATTGCCGAGTCAGGGATGGCGGTGCTGGTGCAGCCCCAGGTTCAGGGTGCATTTTCTGGGGTGGCGTTTAGCCGAGATCCAATTCAGCGGCAGGGCAATGCCGTCTTGATTGAAGCCTTGCCCGGTGGCGCCAGTGCGGTCGTGTCGGGCCGGGTAACCCCAGAGCAGTACCGCGTGTGGTTGGCCGATGATGCAGTACAGGCAGAAGACTGGCGATCGCCTACAGATTCCAGCTTTCCCATGGAGGGCGAAGGCGAAGTACCACCAGGCTTGATTCAACAAGTGGCATACCTGGCACGGCATTTGGAGCAGCGCTTCCATGGGGTGCCGCAGGATGTGGAGTGGAGCTATGACGGGCAGCAGATCTGGATTTTGCAGTCGCGCCCCATCACTACCCTGTTGCCGATTTGGACACGGAAGATTGCCGCAGAGGTCATTCCTGGTTTTATTCCACCGTTGACATGGTCGATTAACCGACCGCTCACCTGTGGCGTGTGGGGCGAATTGTTTACGGTGGTGTTGGGCGATCGCGCTCAGGGGCTAGATTTTACGGAAACGGCTACGCTGCATCACTCAGCGGCATATTTTAATGCCTCGCTGCTGGGTGAACTTTTTCGTCGGATGGGGCTACCACCAGAGAGCTTAGAGTTTTTGACGCGAGGTGCCAAATTCAGCAAGCCACCGCTGAGATCGACTCTGCGGAATGTGCCAGGGCTGCTGCGGCTGGCGGGGCAAGAGTGGCAACTCATCACCACCTTTCGGGCTGAGGATCAACGCTTGTTTCAGCCTCACCTGGCAGAGTTGCAGGCCCAAACGCTCGCAACATTGACTCCTGAGGAGATTCAACAGCGTATTGACCTGATTTTGTCGCTACTGAAGCGGGCCACGTACTACAACATTTTGGCTCCGCTAAGTTTTGCTCTGCGGCGATCGCTCTTTAAGGTCGATGAGGCAATGCTGGACAATACCTATACACCCGAAGTGGCGTCGGTACGAGCATTACGCCAACTAGCCGCGTACATGCAGCAAGCAGGAAAGGAGGCGATCGCCCCTGGCGTAGAGCAATTTTTGCAGCAGTACGGGTATCTCAGCGATGTCACAACCGATATTTCCGTGCCGCGCTGGCGGGAGAACCCCGACTATGTGTGGAACTTAATTGAGCAGTTTGCCAGCAGTCCCGCCGCCCCTACCGCCAACGGCAGCAACGGCAAAACTCCACCCAAAACTGTGCAGCAACGGCTCAATCTGAAAGGACGGGTAGCCGAGGTGTACAACCAACTGTTGGCAGAGTTGCGCTGGAGCTTTGTGGCCTTGGGGCACCAATGGTCGCAGACCAACAAGCTGGCTCAGCCAGAGGACTTGTTCTTTGTCAGCAACGAAGAAATTCAACGGCTGATTGGCCAAACCGATTCGGAATTGGCGACCCAATTGCCAGATCTGATTGCCGCTCGCAAGGAGCAATGGGAGCGCGATCGCCAGGTTTCTCAAGTGCCACGGTTGGTATATGGCAACACTCCTCCAGCTCTCCGCCAAATCTTGCCAAAGCACACCAAACCAACCCAGCAGTTGCGAGGCTTGGGTGCCAGCATTGGCATTGCCGAAGGAACCGTTGTGATTCTCAAACGACTGGACGATACGCCAACCATTACGAAAGGTTCCATTCTCGTGGTGCCCTACACAGATGCCGGCTGGGCACCAGCGCTGGCTCAAGCTGGCGGCATTATTTCAGAAGTTGGGGGGCGGTTGTCGCATGGGGCGATCGTGGCGCGAGAATATGGCATCCCTGCCGTGATGGATATTGCCCACGCAACAGAGTGGTTGCAACCGGGCCAGCGTGTGCGCATTGATGGCGAAACTGGAATCGTCGAGGTTTTGGACAGAGCGGAGGGCTAAATTGCCCTCACGGAGTCAAGGAACGCAGATTGAGAAGCCGACCCAACCCGCCCGAACCGTTCGCATTTCCACCGACTCCGCACTCCCTACGTCCTCCCTAATTCCGACTCGTAACCTCTCCATGAGAGGATGCCTGAGAGATCAGAAAATAGCCCGCATCCCCCACCCTTCTCCCAAATTTAGGAACAGAGAAGCTGCAAACCCTGTCCCCTCGCCCGAATTTGGGCGAGGGAAACACAAGGAGTGCGAACAATCCACGAAGTTTTCGGCATTTTTCAGATGTCCTCTAAACAAACGCTCCTTCATCTGGCTGATACTCTTCGCGAGGGGTGAGCTTCCAGGAGGTGTCGCCGGTGAGATGCAGGACGTGGTCGTGGTAGCGTAGCAGGCTTTGGCGATGGCCAACGCTAATGAAGGTGGAACCACCTTGGCGGAGCTTTTCGTAGAGGCGACGTTCATTGGCTAAGTCAAGGGCACTGGTCGCTTCATCCAAAACGGCGTAGCGTGGCTTGTTGAGAATCAGGCGGGCAAAGGCAAGCCGCTGCTGCTCGCCCAGCGAGAGGACGTTGGCCCAGTCCAGATCAACATCAAACCCACCAACGCGATCGGGCAAATCCTCCAGGTTGACTTGCTTGAGCACGTCGTGGAGTTGTTGGTCATCAACTGCGGCACCGGAGTTGGGATAGAGCAGTTGATCGCGCAGGGAGCCTAACACCATATAGGGTCGCTGGGGCAGAAACAGCATTTGATCCAAGTCGGGACGAACGATTTTGCCGTCTCCGGTATTCCACAAACCGGCGATCGCCCGCAGAATGGAGCTTTTGCCTGCACCGCTATGGCCCACGATCACCAGGCCATCTCCAGGCTGTAGGGCGACCGAGAGATCGCGAACCAGCATCCGTTGGCCCTTAGGAGTCATTAGGGTGACATCTTCCAGCGCAATGTGCCCATCTTCGACCGTGTAAATTTGGGTGTCTCTCGCATGTGGACTAACCGACTCGTCGAGGGCTTCGGTAAAAGTTTCCAAACGGTTGACCCCAGCCGCAAACTCACTGAGCTGGTTAATTTGCGTGACAATAATCGCAAATGCCTCAAAAATTTGACTGAAGGCAAAGTTGGCCTGGGTAATGTCGCCGTAACGAATTTCGTCGTTAAACAGCATGGGTGCCAAAATTACCGACGGCAAAATGTAAGTGAGGAAGCGATAGGGCGTACGGAAAAAGCCGATATTTCGCTGCCAACCAATCAAGAAATGGAAATTTCGTAGAACCTCGATAAAGCGTCGCCGTAGCTGTCCCTGTTCCTGCCCTTCACCCTGGTAGAAGGCAATTGATTCGGCGTTGTCTCGCACATGCACCAGCCCGTAACGAAAGTCGGCTTCCTTTTTGAGTTGGTTGAAGTTCAGCGAAATTAGGCGACGTCCCAATACGGTGACGATTAGGGTTCCAGCGATCGCATAAACAATCAGAAACACCGTTAAAAACAGCGATTTTGACAGCAAAATTCCGGTGAACGACAGCAAATCGATGAAAGAACCGAAGATAATCAGCAAAAACTTCAGACTGAATTCGGTGAAGGAACGAATATCTTGCGAAATTCGTTGGTCGGGGTTGTCGATTTCGCTGTTGAAGTTGATGTCGTAGTAAGCGCGATCGCGAAAATATTGCCCCAAAAATTTGCCGGTCATCCAATCTCGCCAGCGGAGGCCAAGCAGCCCTTCAACGTAGGTGTAGTACACCACAAACGGCGTTGCAATGGCAAACACACCCGCATACACTCCAAAGAATCGCCAAAATGTGGGCGCATCCTTTTCTGCCAGGGCCGTGGTGAAGAAGTTGCCCACAAAGCTAATGATGACGTTCATGCCGCTAACGGACAGCGACAGCAGCAACAAGCCTCCCAAAAAAGCCCACTGCTGCCAGCGCAGCAACACTTTGTCGCGCACTAGGAAAAAGGCGATCGCCGGAACCACGTATCCTGCTGCTAGCAGAAATACGATCGGTACGCTAAAAATTGCCTGACTAAGGCTCACCAACCCCCCGGCTGTTTGCGCCATAAATTCGGGGAAAAATCGTTGGGACAGCAACGTTCCAGCACTGACCAAAGTTGCCAATACAGCAAACAGAAAAACAATCAGCAGGCCCACGAGGGGAAAAAAGGCCCAGCCACCGCGCCCTGTGGGATACCAATAGGGCTGGGCGATCGCCACAAATCGCCGCACCAAGCTGAAGTCGAAGCGATTCAGCTTTTGAGGAGCGCCGTTTGGAGAAAGAGACGGTTCAGGAGTTGCTACGGTCATGCTGATTAAGTCAATCCCCACAAAGGGGTGTTAAGGATGGTGTTGATGACTTATTGTATGTTGACCGATAAATCTCGAAGCGACCAGCTAAAACAACCGCAGTTGAAATGGCTCAGGATCAAGCTGATCCCACGGTAGAGGCGGCACCAACGGACTCTGCTGTTCTAACAATGCTTGGAAGTGGCGGGCATTATCGGGCGATCGCGCCTCCACCGGACAGTGCACAAAGAAATACACCTGCTTGCCCTGGGCCAACCACGCCGATACCTGCGTCACCCATTCTTCAAAATAGGTCGCGTTCCACTCCACTTCGGGATGGCTGATGTACCGCACCAGGCAAAAGTCTGCCGTTGCAATGCGGTTCACAGGCACGCGCGGTTTCTTGCGCTCCGAGGTCAACTGCGGATCATCCGGGCACTCGTAAATGGGGCGCGTATCCAGCACCACTCGCCCCACCCCAGCATTTGACAGCAGCAGCGTCAGCTCTGTCGCCTCGCTTCCCAAAAACCAGTCAAAGTGCCGAACCTCGACCGCCAGTTGCGCCCGCTCATGGGGCCACGCTTGCACAAATGCGGTCAAATCTTCTAGATATTCTGGCCCATAGCTAGGCGGCAGTTGCGCAAAAATTGGCCCCAGGCGATCGCCCAATCCCTCCATTCGCTCAAGAAAGGCGATCGCCTCTGGCACGTGATCCATCAACTTGCCCTGATGCGTTACTGTTCGCGGCAGCTTTGGGCAAAACTTAAACCCATCTGGCACCTCACTGGCCCAGCGCTGCACCGTTTCCGCATCCGGCACCGAGTAAAACGTGGTGTTTCCCTCTACTGCAAAAAACCGCTGGCCATAAAGTTTCAAAAAGTCGGCACTGCGCGTCTTGGCGGGAAACATCTCCCCCACCCAATCCTTGTAACCCCAAATGGCCAACCCCAACCGAAACTCCATCCCGCATCCCCCAGCCAACACATCTCAGAGAGCGATCGCCCTATCTCACGCCACATCCAGCGCATGTTAGGGAACAAACACGTCGAACACTCACACCCATCACAAGCTTAACCCCAGCGTATCAACTCACCCCTCCCTCAACGCAGCCCAACACCTCTATTGGCCCAATCCCAACCCCTTCAAAGCGCTACTCAATGCCCCCTCCGACGCTAATCCACTCCCGATTCCCCACTCCCTTCCCTATACCCTTGCTATGATCGGCAATGGCCCACGTTCCCTTACCAACCATGCTCTCGGCACCCACGCCCCAATCCGCCTCGTTGCATCTGCCCGAATTGCTCGCCCCAGCTGGTACCTGGGAATGCGCCAAAGCCGCCGTTGAAAACGGAGCCGACGCCATTTACTTCGGGCTCGATCGCTTCAATGCCCGCATGCGTGCCCAAAATTTTACCGAAGCTGACCTGCCGGAACTCATGGCCTTTCTTCATGGGCGCGGCGTCAAAGGCTATGTGACCGTCAACACGTTAATTTTTCCCGATGAACTGGCCGAAGCCGAGCAATATCTGCGCAGCATGATCGCCGCTGGCGTGGATGCCGCCATCGTGCAAGATGTGGGCATTTGCCGCCTGATTCGCCACCTATCGCCCGACTTTCCCATCCACGGCTCTACGCAAATGACCGTCACCAGTGCCGCCGGAGCCGCCTTTGCCAAGGAACTAGGCTGCAACTTGGTTGTGCTCGCCCGTGAATGCTCCATCAAAGACATTCGCAAAATTCAGAGCCAAATTGCCGATGCCGGAATCGAACTGCCGCTAGAAGTCTTCGTTCACGGTGCACTGTGTGTCGCCTACTCTGGCCAATGCCTCACCAGCGAATCCTTGGGTGGCCGCTCCGCCAACCGGGGCGAGTGCGCCCAAGCCTGCCGCATGCCCTACGACATGATTGTGGACGGCAGGCCGTTTGATTTGGGCGATCGCCGCTATCTCCTTAGCCCCCAAGATCTAGCCGGATTGCCCCTCCTCTCTGACCTAGCCCGCTCTGGCATCGTGAGCCTCAAAATTGAAGGCCGCCTCAAAACCCCCGAATACGTCGCCAACGTCACCCGCGTCTACCGCCAAGCCCTAAATTCGCTTATTCTTTCCGACTCCCCACTCTCCACTCCCCACTCCCCCTCTAGCCCCCAGCCCCTAACCCCTAACCCCTCCTCCCAATACGACCTCGAAATGGCCTTCTCCCGTGGCCTCTACACGGGCTGGCTGGGCGGCATCAATAACCAGGAACTGGTTCACGCTCGATTTGGCAAAAAGCGTGGCGTGTATCTGGGAGACGTGACCACAATCCAAGGCGATCGCATCTTCCTCAATCTGCAAGCCCCGCTTAAAGCTGGCGATGGCGTCGTGTTTGATAGTGGTCATCCCGCAGCCAAAGAAGAAGGCGGGCGCGTCTACACCGTAGATCGGCAGGGCCAGCAAACCATCCTCACCTTTGGCCGCAACGCATTGGACTTGCGAAAAATCCACGTGGGCGATCGCCTGTGGAAAACGAGCGACCCCGAACTAGACAAAGCGCTACGCCAAACCTACGCTGGAGACACACCCAAATATCAGCGACCTATCTTCATTGAGGTGCACGGCGACGTAGGACATCCCCTGGTGGCGATCGCCCGCGACGAGCAAGGCCACATCGCTCAGGCCGAATCCGAAACGGCTTTGGTCGAGGCTCATAACCAACCGCTCACGAGCGATCGCCTGTCGGAACAGTTGGGACGACTCGGCGGCACCCCCTTCAAGCTGGGCAGTTTGCAGAATCACCTCAGCGGCTCTGTGATGCTGCCGCTGCGTGAACTGAATCAGGTGCGGCGCAATCTGGTTGCTCAGCTCGAAGCCCAGCGCATCCAGCCCAAACGCTGGCAGCTCAACGCCTTCGCCACCGTGCGCGAGATGTTGCCCAACGTTCAACCCGTCAAGGTCGCAACCCCAAACCTGATTGTTCTCACGCGCAATCTGGCCCAGCTTCAGGCCGCCCTAGAGGAAGGAATTCAAACGCTCTACTGCGAATTTGAAGACCCACGCAAGTATCGGGATGCGGTTGGGTTGGTGAAGCAGTATGGAGATCGCCCCCAACCTCCCACCCTATTTGTCGCGCCGTCCCGCATTACCAAACCGGGCGAGAACTGGATTTTGCAACAGGTTCGCAATGCCGGAGCTGATGGGTATCTCATCCGAAATTACGACCAGCTGCACTATTTTGCGGGCGATCGCTGCGTGGGCGATTTCTCACTCAACGTCGCCAACCCGCTCACCGCCGACTATTTTCTGAATACATTTGGGCTGGAGCGGCTTACCACCTCCTACGACCTCAACATTCAACAGTTGGAATCTCTGCTGCGCACCGCACCGCCCCACTGGTTCGAAGTCACCATTCACCAGCACATGCCCATGTTTCACATGGAGCACTGCGTCTTTTGCGCCTTCCTTTCCGAAGGTACCGACTACACCAACTGCGGTCGCCCCTGCGAACAGCATGAGGTAAAACTGCGCGATCGCACCGGAACAGAACACATCTTGCAAGCCGATGCCGGATGCCGCAATACTCTGTTTAACGGGGTTGCCCAAACCGGAGCCGAATATGTGCGCCGCCTGATAGACCTGGGCGTGCAGCAGTTCCGCATTGAATTTGTGCATGAATCGCCCAACGAGGTGAGCCGCACCATTCAGCGCTATCGCCAATTGTTAAGCGGCAACCTAACGGGCACCCAACTATGGCGAGAATTGAAACTGTACAGCCAGCTTGGGGTCACACGCGGATCACTGGAAAAAGGATAGCGATCGCCACGTAAACATTGCAGCTCCAAGGTAAGGCTGTATGGCAATATAAACAGGAATGGGTAAAGCTGACACAGGTCGTGGAGTCACCCTGCCAGCGTGTCGCGCAGCCATCTCTATCCATTGCCCAGCATGCAAGACTGCTTGCCCATCTCAACTGCAACAACCTGATGTTTACCATGATTCACGCTTTCAAACGTTGGTTCAAAACTGGGGTGCTGACCCTGCTGCTATCCCTGATGCTCGTAGGATGGGGAGCCAGCCGTCCGGCAGTTGCAGCCCCGGTTATTGCAGCCTTGCCTGCAGGAAATGCAATTACCGATGGTCGGGCTTTATTGCGCTATGCACTACCCATCCAAAACGACACCGTACGGCAACTGCAAAAAGTTCTAGAAGACACCTCCACCGCGCTGCGTTCCCGCAAACGGTTGAGCAGCATTAACTCGAATCTGACTCAGGCCGATCGCATCCTCTCTTCCAAGCAAGATCAGCTTTTGGCAAGCATTGCTGGCGATCGCAAAGCCGAAGCCGGATTCCTCATCGCCCAAATGCAAATGGGCATCAACGCCATGCGCTCCGCTGTTGACGAGCAAGACAAAGACAGCATTTGGAACAAACGAGCTGAGCTGCTAGACCTCGTCGGTGCGCTCGAAGAACTCATGGTGGAGACATTCCCCTACGAGGTTCCTGAAGAATACCAAAACCTACCTCAGCTCAAGGGTCGCGCCACAGTCGCCGTTGAAACCAACAAAGGCGACCTTACCATGGTGGTGGATGGCTACAGCGCCCCCATTACCGCTGGGAACTTTGTGGATTTGGTCAAGCGTGGCTTCTACGATGGCTTGGCCTTTACCCGACAAGAAGATTCCTACGTGCTCCAAATTGGCGACCCGCCGGGAGATGAGGTTGGCTTCATCGATCCCAAAACTAAGCAGTACCGAGCTATTCCCCTGGAAGTGCTGGTTAAGGGCGACACCGTTCCCACCTATGGCATCACCCTCGAAGATGCGGGTCGTTTCTTAGAACAGCCTGTACTACCCTTCTCGTCCTACGGCGCACTGGCCATGGCCCGTCCTGGCGATGATGTGAATGGTGGCTCGTCACAGTTCTTCTTCTTCTTGTTTGAACCGGAACTCACTCCAGCAGGTGCAAACTTGCTAGATGGCCGCTACTCGGTGTTTGGCTATGTGATTGAAGGCAAAGAGGTGTTGGAGAAGCTGCGCGCTGGCGATAAAATCATCTCTGCCAAAGTCATTTCTGGCGAAGACAAGTTGGTTGAACCAACAGCTTGAGCCAACAAGCTTAGTCATCAACCCTAAATCAGGTGCAGATTCTCGATAGAGGTTGGGCCATCCCCAATCCAGGTAATCCGGTTTCACACCCTGATTTTAGTTGTGACTCCTTAGCCCCATGTAGAGAACGTCAGTTCTGAATCAGCTTCAAATAAGCCGAAGACCCCTTTTTGCATCCGCAAGGCGCATCAAAGAGGGGTTTTTCTGAAGGCTGCTCAACGCATAATCCTCAGAAAAACCCTGAACCGAAACTGTCCAAGACTTACGCACTTCATCCAAAAACCATTCAACTGCGTCAGTCCTGACTGTCGTTAGGCAGAAGTTAAGCAGATGATTCTGTCAGCGATCGCCATTTTCGCAATATATCGGCTCCTGCTCATAAAAGCTGAGCAAAAGCCCCCCAAGTCCATCGTTCTCAGGCCATTGTTGCGCAAGAGCTTTGGTGAAACAGAATCTCACCCCGCTCCTAGTCCGAATGTGGGCTAGAGCTATCAGATAACCCATCATCGTTGGGAGGAGTGTATACATTGAGCGAGTCTAGGGTTTCCGCAGGAATGATCGCCCCCGCTTCGGTAATCCCGTCCCCCTCATCGATATAGGGAGTTTCCAAGCGTTCAACCCGGATTTGGTGCAGTCGCGGCCCTGACACAGAAACCACCGTGAGTTCCACCATGTCATACCGCAGGCGATCGCCCTCAATCGGAATTTTTTGCAGCTGGTGAATCATAAAGCCTCCCAACGTCTGGTAATCATCCGCCACGGGCAACTCTAGATCCAGCAGCTCATTCACCTCTTCCAGGTTCATTTGGGCCTGTATCAGAATGGTGTTGTCATCCAGATACTGCACCATTGGCTCTTCTTCTTCATCCTCAGGCTCATTCGAGTAGCCAATAATCTCGGAGGCCAAATCTTTTAGCGTGACTAGCCCTGCCGTACCGCCAAACTCATCGGCCACCATCACCAAGGATTGCCCCGTTTGCTGCATCAGCTGAAGCAAATCATTGAGGGGCAAGTTTTCTGGCACAAACTGGGTGGGGCGAACCCAGGGCGAAATTGCCCCATCATTGGCAATTTCACCTCGAACCCACGGGTCTGCCAGTTCCTTGAAGTAAATAATCCCTTGCACTTCATCTAGCGACTCACCAATTACCGGATAGCGAGAATGGCCCGACTCTGCGACTTCGTGCAATAGTTCGCGGAAGGTTGCCTCTGCCGCAATAGAGCTAATGCTAATGCGCGGCACCATCACCTCGCGCACCGTCACATCAGCAAACTCCAGCACATTGCTCAGCAGTTCGCGTTCTTCTTCATCCAAGCCTGGAGATGCACTCGAAGTTTGAATGATGAGCTGCAATTCTTCGGGGGTCACTCGGCTGTACCAACCCTGGCCGCTGTACTGAATTCCGGCTAGGCGCAACAACAGCCGCGTCGAGAGGTTAAGCGCCCAAATCAACGGAGTAAACAACCGGGCGATCGCCAAACTGGGAGGCCCTAAAAACCGGGCCAACTGCTCCGGATACAGCAATGCTACCGACTTCGGGCACAGCTCACCCATCACAATTTGCAAGTACGCCACAATAAAAAACGCCCCCAGCACCGCCACCAACTCGGTGAAATAGCGCGTCACCAAGCCAGGGAACGGAGCAAACTGCATCCAGTACCGCAGCAACACCGTCATCGTGTCTTCGCCAATCCAGCCTAGCAGCAGCACCGAAATCGTAATGCCAATTTGGGCCGTCGACAGTAGCCGCTCAATACTGCGCTGCAAATCCTGGACTGTTTTTGCCTGCACATCTCCTGCCGAGGCCAGCTGGTTAATGCGCGATTGCCGTACCGACACAATCGAAAACTCAGCCGCCACAAAAAAGGCATTGAGGGCAATAAGGATCAGAACCAAAAAGAGGCGAAACGTAATATCGGAGCCACTCAACACCAGTGGCTCAACAACAGTAAGAATATGGGCAAGGGGAATCATCCGGAGATGTGTAGGTAAAGCGTAGGGTTAGAAATGGGCATCTACTAAGTGAGAGCCAGCAATTGTTCAGTTCGTTCTGCCTTAGCCAGATGCCAAAGCAGCTTATGCTAGCGCAACATCTGATTATCACCCATTCATCTCACGACACCTCATTCATCACAACATTCATTCGCGACCCTGATGGGCATTTACGGTCCCATCGGCTCGCCACACGGCACGCTTGCCAATAGCAGGCCCACGATTACAGCCTAGAAGCTAGATCCACGCTGCCAATCACCCAGATCGACGGATGCATAGGCCAGCATTGTCTTAATACGAATTTTTGTTCCATCGTGCAGCTTCGTTTAGCTGGAGCTTAAGGTGCTTTTTGGGCTGTTCGAGCCTTAACGTCTTCTAAGATTTTTGACTCAGGAACGATTAGGTTGGTATCAGTTCGCGGTTGGTCGCCGTTCTCATTCAATACGGTTGGGCGCACGTCGGGTTGGGTTACACCTTTGAGGGCTTCGCGGCCTAGCGCATAGCCCCAAGCAGCACTGACTACACCCGCCCCCACCATCAGCGAGAGCAGCACCAGCGTGAGTGCAACCGTTGAGTTGAGTTTCATAACGTCTTTCCTACGCGGATGAGTTTGGTGGTGAGCGAATCGTATCAAGATTCAAACCTCAAGATACAATTAACCCAGAGATTGTGTTTCATTTTCTTCCAGGGTTGGCCGAGCGGATTAGGCAGCGAACTCATAATTCGCCTTAGGCAGGTTCGACCCCTGCACCCTGGACTCGGTTGCGATCGCCCTTCCAATCATGTCTGCGCGATCGTCGTTGCCAAGTGGCTCTTAAGGTTGGATTTGCGACAATCCTAGCCTATTTCTACGAGTTCAACACCAGCAGTTTGCAGAACCGCATGGCAGAACGTGGCGTGTTGGTTCTCGCCAAGATGCTCACTGGAAGCTCTATGATTGGGAGGATTTTTCTATCGTCTCACTGTCAAACTTTCTATGAGCCGTTTCACTCCTCCATCCCTTGCGCCAGATGTTGCCACTATTGACCTGCCAACACTACGGCAGCAGTTGTTGACCTTGTTTTGTGAGGTGGCCTATCGCGAGGGAGAGTTCACCCTGACGTCTGGCCAAAAAAGTAATTACTACATCAATAGCAAGCAGGTTACCCTCCATCCCTGGGGTGGTTTGGCAGTGGGGCGGGTGCTGCTGTCGATGCTGCCAGAGGATGCGGTCGCGGTTTCGGGGCTTACATTGGGGGCCGATCCGCTGGTGACGGCCACGAGTGTCGTTGCCGCTTACGAGGGGCGATCGCTCACGGCATTAATTGTGCGGAAGGAAGCCAAAGGCCATGGCACCCAAGCTTTTATTGAAGGTCCCACGCTGCCACCCGACAGCCCGGTGGTGGTGCTAGAAGATGTGGTAACGACTGGGCAATCGGCATTGAAAGCAGTAGAGCGGTTAACAGCAGCCGGATACCGGGTTAATCACATTATTTCCCTGGTGGATCGGCAAGAAGGTGGCTCAGAACTTTATGCCGAAAAGGGTCTTCAGTTTCAGGCAATCTTTTCCATTCCCGATCTGCGCCAGCGATGGAGCGAGCTGCAACGGTAATTGCTAGCGATCGCCAAGTTTGTTTCAACTCATCTTTTTCTGAGACCTCTCGCTTGGCCAGAGGTCTCAGAAACACAACTCATCGGGGCATCGGGCGCGATCGCTGCTGGTTCATGATCAGCACTAGATGAACGTCAGTTTCGGTTATGGGCTTTTCTGAGGCTTATCCAAAACTCAGGTCAGATTAGTTCAGCCCATCCAGCCGAAACAGCAGCAGTTGTGTTTTTTGCTCAGGGCGAAAGTTGTTGTCGCTAATGAGCACAAGGCTTTGGCTGCCATCGGGCAGGCGTGGGCCAAGGGTCATTCCCTCCAGGTTATCGAGGGTAAGGCCAAGTTCAGCCAAATCGAGTACGAGCTGTTTGCGGATGGGTTGAATGCTGCTGAGATCGCCGACAAATTTGGGAATCCCAGATGTATCGGTGGCATTGGCGATCGCCAGTTGATACACCTTCGCCCCAAAGCCGTTCAGTCCCAGAGTTCGCTCGAGCGCGAGGAAGTGACCACCCTGATCGATGGCCAAGAGTTCAGTCAGGCCATTCACCAACAATAGATCCGCGCTGGAATCGAGATAGTAGAGGTGCTCGGCCAGCAGTGTGGGCAGGTCTTCGCCCATCAAATAGTGCAGCAACCGAATGGGAATGGGTGCATTGGCATCGGTCGGAACATCCTGCGCTAAAGCCGATTCAGTTGCTGCAAATACGCGAAAGGGCTCCACATACCCTTCGGAAATGGTGCTGCCGCTGGACAAGAGCGTTAGAGCTTCAAACGCAAGATTTTGGCGAACGCCCATGGTCTGCCCATCCACGGTTTGGGGCATGTAGCGCTGGGGAATGGGGAGCGATCGCAGCGCTTGGCCAGTGGCAAGCTCAAACTCGGTAATGCCAGGCGCAATTCCGGCATCGGCATTACCTTCGCTAGCTATCAACACAGTTTGCCGAGGCGACAGCGCAACGCCTTCTAAATCCAAGATTTCGGCTGTAGGGTCTGCCTGGGCAGTGGTGCGAATAGGCGTTACCGATTCCAGCTCAACGCTGGCGATCTGGGGTGCCGTTGGTTCGTTCCCATTCAGGCGAATTTGGGCGGTATACAACCGAGAATCGGCCCCTGTGCCGCTGTCATCCGACAACAGGTGGAAGCGATCGCGCGGTCTGTCATAGGCGATCGCCGACAGGCCACCCACAGGCAGATCGGCTAGCGATTGATCGGGTAACACATACTCATCCACAAACTCCAGCGACAGCGGCAAAAAGAGTCGAGCTTCAGCACTGACTGGCGTACAGCCTGCCAAGCCCACTACCACACTCAGCAGCGCGATCGCCCATCCTAACATCACCCGACGCATCATCATTTCAATACCAACCCAGCACAACGAGGTTTCAACCGTGCAAACCGATTGAATTCAGCCATCCCAAAAATTACTCAGCCGTTCTCACACACAGGCCTTACGCAAAACCACTAAATCTGGTGTGTTTGTATTGTGGGTAGGGTGATTCGCACCCTACCCACAATACAAATGCGTCATCCAGACCCACTTAGCCCTTGGGCTTTGCTCAAAGGGCCTTTTGATTTTAACGCGAGATGATTTTGGGGTTTGGGGTTTAGCTGTGGCGGGAATCGGTCGTGCCAGGGATTTTGGCCCTCGAATGCGATCGCACCAGCAGGCTGACCCGCTAGCTATCCACCGTCCACAGGCGATAGTCGAGAGCGCTAGCTTCGGCTTGGGCGCTCACCGCAGTAGGATTCGACCGCCAAAGCAGCTCTAACCGAGATGCTGGCATGGTGAGATAGAGCGCATCACCCTCTTGCAAAATCGCCTCTAGCAGTGTCCAGCCGTGGGCTACTCGGTATTTCGATTCCAAATACAGCGGCACAAAGTCAGCCTCGATTGCAGACTGCTGCACCGTTTTTCCAAAAAACGGATGCCCGGTTGTGATTAGAGTGGCGATCGCCACCCACAGGCAGTTGCCCGCCATACCATTGCCCAAAATGCGCCCTCCTAATGCCGCCGCCGCAAAGGAGGGAGCCGCCAAATCCGCCGGACTCAGCACCGCCTCAAAATCAAACACCCGCTGAGCCAACGGTGCAAACTGGGGGTCTTGGTTGCGTACAATCACCGGCAGTTTGTGAGCCAAACCTTTAGCCGTCAGCGCAATTTCCAAATTGATCACATCGTTACTGGTGACGGCAATGAGCGCCTTGGCTTCGGTAATGCGGGCATCCTGCAGGGTAGAAGGTAAGCTGGCATCTCCCACAATTAGGGGAATTCGGAGCGATCGCAGCGTATTCAAAAAGCGATTGTTGGGATCATGCTCAATCACCAACACCTCGCAGCCACTCGCCTGAAGCTGCCGTGCGGTTTGAATCCCCACACCGCCCAAACCGCACACAATGCAATGGTTGCGCCGGGGTGGTGGCACCACCTGCCACAGTTGCTTCAGCCGGGAACCCAACACCAGATCATTCAGCAGCGCATAGCAAATGCCAATCACCCCCGTGCCAATCAGCATCATGGTCACGGTAAACAGCTTGATTTGATCAGAGGCTTCCTCGGCCACCTGCTCTTGCCCGCCCGCTCCGGTAATCATGCCCACCGCAAAGTACAACGAATCAACTAACGAGTGCCGCAGACTGGCATTGGAGTAAATGAACGTGGCTCCCCAAATCAGGGTGAGCAACAGCGCCAACCCCGCCAGGGTAGGGCCAATGTGTTGCCAAAACTGCTTAAACCGAATGCTCAACCGCACCACAGCTTCTTGCCAGGAGCGGCGATCGCTCCGGACAAAGGGGGTGGTTGCCAGAATGAGGCGATCGCCCACCTGAAGCACCTTTTGCTCCACCACTGCCGACACCAAATCCATCCGGTTATCGGCTGGCAAGTAGTAAATCAACATGCGCGATCGGTCTTCCCATAGACTGCTGAGTTTGCGCCCCAGCCAGGGATGGTCGTCGTCGATGTGCTCTTCGCGCATGGGCCACGTTTGGTCAAATAGCTTGAGCTGACCAATGGCCCGATTGCCCAAAGCCGTAAACGCAAATACCGAAGCCGCCAACCCGGCCACACTCATGCTCACGTGATTGGGCAAGGTAAAGTCGAGGCGATCGCCCAGGCTGGTGTTAAACAGCCGATTGATAATGCGAATGGCCGGATTGAGCACCCGAGCCTGCGTCAGCACCGCCAAATTCAGTGCATCGTCGCTGCTGGCTAGGACTAGCGTATCGGCCTCCTTCACCCCAGCGGCAATCAAGGTTGCTGCATGGCGCAAATCGCCAATGATGACATCAGGATCGGGCTCTGGCAACGGCCGATTGTTGATGCCTTTGACCAGTGCTCCTTGCTGCTTCAACAGGCGAAATACTTGATAACCCGCTCGGCCAAGCCCACAGACAATAATTCGGGGTTTTGTGCCCATGCTTTACCAAACATGACAGGATGAACCATCCCCCATTGTTGGTGAGCCCCACCCTGCAGACTGTAGCTGAACACACGAGATTACAAAAGTTTGCAGGCTCTCGGCATTTTTTCAACCCATCGGGAACACTAAGGCCAACTGTTTTCGGTATTGCTCTATGCGTCGTCCCCAACCCCGAGGCCATATTCGCCCCAAAATCAGCACCATGCCCCGCCAGAAAACGGAAGCCGCAGCATTTCTAGATATCTACAAGCTGGTTGTGGAGAAAAAGCGGCTGGAACAAGAACTCGATAGCCTCGACGAACGGCGGCAAATCCTGAGCGATCGCCTTACTGTACTTGACCAACACATCACCGCTCTCGAAGGCAGCGTACAAACCCTACGGGAACAGGGCGATCGCCCCGCTAGCAGCAGCCCGCTGCCCCCCACAACACCCCAGCGCCCCACCTACGAAACCTTTCTGCTCGACTATTAAAGCTCACTGGCCCGTTGCCCAATTCTGCACTCATCAGTCCTCACCAGTTCTCATCAGCAAAAAGGAGAGGAGAGCGATCGCCCCCTCTCCCTCTGTTCAGCCGACAGGTAGCTCCTTAGACCTTCCGCCCAAATGTTTTTTGGAAGCATGAACCGTTGCGCGCTCCGCCACGCAACGATTCAATGCAGGAGGTCCTTTAAAGGAAATTCCTAGCTTACAGGTCGCAAATCTGGACAGACAAATTCTTCTTCCACCGCTGTCAGCGTGACATCTCGAGTCTCGCCCGATCGCACCAGCGTTTGCTTCAGCTGCAACGTTACATCCGTTAGCTCCACAATTTCGGCGGTGTAGGCCACCTCTCCGTTCTCGCTCACCTGCAACACATTAGGCGTTGCCTTGTCGATCGTCCAACCCGAAATGGCATAAGTCTCCACACACGATGTTTGCAAGAAAGTGCCATTGGCCATGAAGACATAAATGCTGCCCGGTGCCGCACTTTCATCCGTCGATTGCCACACTCGGCTAAAGAGCTGGGTCAAATCTTGACCCTCTGCTGTCGCCATTGAATCCGGTTCGGCGGCCACCATCGTTTCAGCAGCTTCCCCATCGGCAGCTTGCGTCGTTGATTCTGGTGCTGGCGACTGAGTGCATGACACCAACCCTAGCAGCGACAGCCCCAACGACATAGATAAAACAGAACGCATCATCTTTCGCTTTCCTTACAGGTTTACAACACAGGTCTACAGAATCTACCGATACTGATAAACCACAGTAGCCAAGCTAAATGCCTCTAAAGACAGCTTTCTGCAACCCATTCCACTGGGCCCGGCTCAAGCCTCACCATTGTTCAAGCTGATCCCATCACCTGGCAAGATGGATTTTAAGCACATCAAAACGTGCGGCTTGTGGAGGTTTTGCCGTACGGCTCTTCGCTAACATTCTTGCCCGCAGGACGTACGTTTCATGGCCGTGCTTAAAAAACAGGTTAGAGTCAAGCCCAATGCCAAACAGCAGAACTTCAGCGAGGAAGCTGACGGCAGCTTAAGCATTCAGCTAAAATCGCCACCGACTGATGGCAAGGCCAATCAAGAGTTGATTCAGCTTTTGGCCAAAACCTATGGCGTGCCAAAGGCCAACATCACCATCAAGCTGGGCTTGAGTTCCCGCAACAAAGTTGTCGAAATTGAGATTCCTGATGCTGGTCATTAACTGCGATCGCCCCTCACAAGTCCAGCACGAACACCCGCCACGCAACACACCCCACATGCACCAGTCCAAAAGTTCACAGGCCCATCGCAGAATGAAGCGAGGAAACCTGTGGGGAGCGATCGCAGTTACAAATCATCATGAAGTTATTTCTAGACAATTTACAGCACTCCCATCTGTCAGAATAATGAAGTTCGGGGTTGATCCTACATAAGCCAGCAAATCCGAGAGCGGGTTATGCGCCAAAGAACCATCCGTTTTGCCCAGAGTCAGGCTCTGTTCAGCGCTAGGCAACGAGATAGAACTTTGGAGCCAGGGCCATCGCTATCAGATCCACGATGGTTTATATAGGGAAATCTTAATGCTGATCAAAGTAAAGCTAATCAATCGCCGAATTGCTTTACTCTGAGAAGAGTAACCCGGCTTTACTAAAAAATTCGAAAGGTATCGTTTTATGCATCTGAGTGAAGTTACCCACCCCAACCAGTTGCATGGTCTATCGATCCATCAGCTTCAGAATATTGCCCGCCAAATTCGTGAAAAACACCTGCAAACGGTTGCCGCTTCGGGTGGGCATTTAGGGCCTGGATTGGGGGTCGTGGAACTAACGCTGGCACTCTATCAAACGCTCGATCTAGACCATGACAAGGTTGTCTGGGATGTCGGGCACCAAGCGTATCCCCACAAACTGATTACCGGACGCTACGATAACTTCCACACGCTACGGCAAAAAGACGGAGTCGCAGGATACCTCAAGCGCTGCGAAAGCCAGTTTGATCACTTTGGTGCAGGCCATGCGTCCACCAGTATTTCCGCTGCGCTCGGCATGGCGCTTGCCCGCGATGCCCAAGGCAAAAACTACAAAGTAGCTGCTGTCATTGGCGATGGAGCCCTCACCGGAGGCATGGCGCTAGAGGCTATCAACCACGCAGGCCACTTGCCCAATACCAAGCTTCTGGTAGTGCTCAACGACAACGAAATGTCGATTTCGCCCAACGTTGGGGCTATTCCGCGCTACCTCAACAAGATGCGCCTCAGCCCACCGATGCAATTCCTCACCGATCGGCTGGAAGAAGACTTCAAGCATCTTCCATTCGTGGGCAGTTCTCTCACACCCGAACTCGCTCGGGTCAAAGAGGGAATGAAGCGCCTTGCCGTGCCCAAGGTAGGTGCAGTGTTTGAGGAGTTGGGATTTACCTATATGGGTCCGGTGGATGGTCACAACCTGGAGGAGCTAATTAGCACCTTTAACCATGCTCACCAGCTTCCTGGCCCGGTGCTGGTGCATGTGGCCACAACCAAAGGCAAGGGATATGCGATCGCCGAGAAAGATCAGGTCGGCTACCATGCTCAAAGCCCATTTGATCTGGCGTCTGGCAAGGCTAAGCCCTCCAGCAAGCCCAAGCCACCCAGCTACTCCAAAGTGTTTGGCGAAACCCTATCGACCCTGGCAGAAAATGACTCCCGCATTGTGGGTATCACCGCCGCCATGGCCACCGGAACGGGGCTCGATATTTTTCAAAAACGCGTTCCTAACCAATACATTGATGTTGGTATTGCCGAACAGCACGCCGTTACCCTAGCAGCCGGTATGGCCTGCGAAGGCATGCGCCCGATTGCCGCAATTTATTCAACGTTTCTACAGCGCGCCTTTGACCAGATCGTCCACGACGTTGGTATCCAAAAGCTCCCGGTGTTCTTCTGTCTCGATCGCGCTGGAATTGTAGGAGCGGATGGGCCAACCCACCAAGGCTTATATGACATTGCCTACCTGCGCTGTATTCCCAACATGGTGCTCATGGCCCCCAAAGATGAGGCCGAGTTCCAGCGCATGATCGTTACTGGCGTAAACCACACCGATGGCCCGATCGCCCTACGATACCCTCGCGGTAGCGGCATTGGCGCACCATTGATGGAGGAAGGCTGGGAACCGCTACCCATTGGCAAAGGCGAAATTTTGCGCCAGGGCGATCATTTGCTGATGGTGGCTTACGGCACCATGGTGCATACGGCCATGCAGACGGCTGAAATTTTGAGTGAGCATGGGGTGGAAGCAACGGTCGTCAACGCTCGCTTTGCCAAACCGCTGGATACAGAGCTAATCGTTCCCTTAGCCAAGCAGATTGGGCGTGTGGTCACTCTAGAAGAAGGCTGCTTACCCGGTGGCTTTGGCTCTGCGGTCGCAGAGGCGTTGCTCGATGCCGAAGTTGCTGTACCCGTCACCCGCATTGGGGTGCCCGATGTGCTAGTGGATCATGCCACTCCTGAGCAGTCGATGGTGGAGTTGGGCCTGACCAGTTCTCAAATTGCCGAGCGCTTGCTCAAGCAGTTGGGTGTGTCGGCTGAAACGGTGAGTCTGGTTGCGGACTAACAAAACCCTAAACAATCGGGGGCGATCGCTCCACGACGATTTCCCTCGATTGCGCCTTGTTCAACCAAATCAGTAGCCAGCAGAAGGGCGATCGCCCTTCTGCTAATTTGTTGTGTCCCAAAACTTGAGACTCAACGAGTTCTACCCACAAACGCATTACAGGCCATCGGCAGACTCATCGTGCATGCACCAGAAAAACAGAGTCACTACAACCCCAAAACCAATCCATGCAGGCAGGTGCAGCAAACTCAGCAGATAGAGCGGAACCAGCGCCAACCCACTCATCAAAACAATGGCCGTTAACAAAATGACAGCACTTAACGCAATCACCATTGGCCTACCCCTCGTACTCGGTGTTGATTTCAATCTCTAGCGTCTCTTCATCAATGTGGATATACAGAATGTTGGGGCGACAACACACCTGGCAATCTTCCACATAGGACTGGGTGCCACCTGCACTCAAGTCCACAAAGGTGGTGCTGGGTTCGCCACAATACGCACAGTAATATTCAGCCGTCGATTCCATCGTTGATTCATTCGCTCCCAATTTACAGCGCGTGGGAACACCCCCATTATCATTCATGCCTCCAGGATGGGGAGAGTTGAAGGCGATCGGTACCCAGCAGCCAAACTTAACCACACCCACTCGTACAACTCATAAGCCCAACCAGCCTCGCAAACAGCCACGGGTAACCGCTCATCAAGTCAAGGCTTGGTGACTCAATCGGCCTCCTTACTTGCATCGTTCACGGTGGAGCCACAAACAATTCGTGTGTCAATAAGCCATTCCTCCTGGGGATCGAATAGACATCCATTGCGTGGATGAAATGGGAACTTTGGATTTCTCTCTCTTGAGACGGATTTCTTTCTTAATAAAAATCTAACCCTCCGGTTTTGCCGGAGTTTGCGACTACCCTTAAATTGAGAGGGAAGCAATGAGGGACGCACGTGAGCGCCAAGCAAAGAGCCAGCGAGCTAAAAGAGAATTTAATGAATTTTGTCTTGGAAGCAGAAGGCGATTTAGCCGCCGCGTTGGAAGCGTACAGCGCCAAGCAGCTTGCTCCTTCCAAGCACGCCGATATGAACAAGCGTCACTTTGTGATTAGCCGTTTTGTCACCGAGGGGCAGGTCAATCGCAAAACACCGCTCCAGCACTTTATCGACGCTGAAACGACAGATGATGGCGATCGCGCTCTGCTGCAACGGTGGCACCACAGCTTTATGGGCTTGTTTGCCATCGACTCAATCGATGGAGAAACCCTACACCTCACCAACTGGTTAACCGAAAAGCGCTATACCGTGCAGCTCACCAGCAACACCGAAGCTCAACAAGCCGCCCGCTTAAAAACTAGCGAAATTTTGCTGGCTCAGTTAGCTCCTGTTTCAGAGACAGAGTGGTTGTTTTTGGCACCGTGGGTTACGTTGGGCAAATTGGGCAAACCCAAACTCGCCGTTGCGATCGGCAGCTTCAAAGAAAACTACAAGCCCTATCTGTATGGCGATGCGCCTGACTTGCTCGATGCTGCGTGGCAATCGGTGGAGGACTATCACCAAGAGTTTATTGAATTTTTTGGCGGCGATGTTGTCTCTATGTCAGGCGAAGAGCTGAGCCACAAGCTAAGCGAGTTTCAGCAGCAAACCATGCAGGCAAAACTCCAGCAGGCTGGGCTGGATGGCTCCAAGTCTTTGAGTGACCTTGCAGCCGAAGCGGGCATTTCGAGCGAGGAGCTAGAAACCGCCGCCCAATCGATGGGGGCCAATGCCAATGTCCTTAATCAGGCGATCGCCAAAACCGGAACAACTGGCATGGCCTTGCCCCAAGTAGAGCTACCAGTCCATCTCAAGCGGGCCGAAAGTGTGACTGTCATGTCCCATCCTCGGTGGGGTGTGGTTTTTGTGCCCACCTTTCAACTGCTCAGCACCTTGCTCAGCAGTGAAACATGGCAAACCTCCCTGGAAGCTCAAGATTTGCTGCGGCAGTTGATCAAAGATCCTGATATCAAATCGTTTGTGGTGCAGCAGTTGGCAGAGCGTTATCCTACGGCGGTGGAAGCCTTGATTCAAAAGATCTTTCAGCGGCCCGATTTTCAGGTAACGACAGATCTAACTGCGCTTTTGGAAGAATATGGCAAGCCAGTGGAGCCAGAACTACCAGAGACGGCCAGCGTTCCGCTTCACTTGCACAACCTGTTTCAAGAAGTGGTCGTGAACCTAGAGAAGGGCAAGCAAAAGTCCAAGAGCAAGAAAAAAGCAGTTGTGGGTTTTCAACGGGCTTAGTTGTTCAGGACTTACGCAGTGGAATGATTTTTCGGATGAAGTGCGTCAGTCCTAGTCTCCGTTGGGGGCAGCAGGGAAGATGGGATTCGCCATGCCAGGTCTTTCTTGTGCTGTTCCAACGTCAGTTTCGGTTAAGGGCTTTTCTGAAGTTTGCGCGGCGCGCAAACTTCAGAAAAGCCCATTTTTGCGTGCGCGTTGCGCACGCAAAAATGGGCACTTCGGCTTATCCAAAACTCAGGTTGTTCCATGGCGATCGCCCTTCGGCCAGAACATGTCCTTCTAAGAACCTTTGCTCAGTCAGGGTTCTGAAAACCAATCCTCTGCCAATCAGTCGAGGCAGCGCTATACCATAGAGAAGATATCGCGTTGCGAAACTCGCTATGTATGCGTTTGCATTTGTGCAGTCGATCGAGTCCTTAACACTGCCCATGGGAATCGCCAAGCCCGTGGAATGTATCGTGGAAGGGGCGATCGCCGCAGTGGTAGAGCCAACACTCAACCTGGATACATTGCAAAACGATGATGATGTGCTGCTTCAAGCCGTCATCAAACATGATTACGTCATTCAAACGCTGTTTGCGCAAACCACGGTATTGCCGCTGCGGTTTGGCACTTACTTTGTATCGCGCGAGGCATTGGTGCATCATTTGCAGGGCCAGGGCGATCGCTATTTGGCCAAGCTACAAGCACTCGCAGGAAAAGCTGAGTACACCGTTCAGCTTACGCCGATCGATTTGGCTCCACCCTCAGCAGCCAGATCTGAATCTGGCAGAAGCTATTTCTTGGCCAAAAAGCAGCATTACCAACTTCAGCAAGAACAACAGCAGCAGCGGCAAGAGAGTTTTCAAATTCTCCTGAGTGCGATCGCCCAGCATTTTCCAGACTGCCGGATTGGGGAACCGAAAGAAGGGATGGAACGCCTGTACGTGCTGCTACCCACCAGCCAAGAGGGCATTCTCCAATCATTGCTAACCAACTGGTCACGCGAGGCAACTCACTGGTCTGTCGAGGTTAACACCCCGCTACCGCCCTACCACTTTGCAGCAGAACTGTAGCTAGCCCAAATCGCTGGCCCAAAAGCTGGCCGATGCTGATCCCATCGTGGTGGTGGAACGTCGCTAGAGTATCGGCAGAAGCGATCGCCCTGCTCCTCCCCATCAATCTTCAAAAATGGCACCACGGCGAATGAGCGATCGCTTTTGCTCTGCAGGAATTCCGAGATTGTAGCGAAACCTGGCACCCCGTACCTCTACGCTATCTAGCGCGCTTTCGGTGAAATCAATGCGATACAAAATTGAGCCACAAAAATTCGTGCCAAACAAAGTTGCACCTCGCAAGTCGGCACTGGTCAAGTTTGCCCGCTGAAAATTGGTTGAGATTAAATTTGCTTCTCGGAGCTTGGCTCGATTTAGCGAAGCCCCCGTAAAGTTTGAATAGCGCAAGTCTGCGCAAAAGAAGTTGGCATCACTTAAATCGGCACCCATGAGCACAGCATTTAGCAGCTTAGCGCCGGTAAAGTTGGCACCTGAAGCATCTGCACTGGTTAAGTTTGCCCCACTCAAGGTTGCGCTAATGAAAAAAGCTTTGCTCAAAACGGCACTTGCCAGATTGGCTCTTGTGCAATCCGTACTGCTCAAATCCGCTGCAGATAGATCCGCACGAATCAATAGCGTTTGGGTTAAATCGGCCCCACTTAGGTCGCTCTTGGCTAGCTTTGCAGCGGTTAAGTTAGCTCCAGCGTAGCCTTCTAGTGGACTTAGGCCAGCAATTCTTGTTAGTTGCAAGAAGTCATCCGTTTCTGCCAGGATAATCTTCTTCACAATTTCCAGCTGATTATCTCCAACGCGTTGCCGAATAAGCTCTAGCAATCTTTGAAGAGATTTTTCATCGGGCACGCTTCAACCTGTTTGTTTCAGATGTACCTGTGGAGTGGTGTTCCAAGCTGCTAGCAGAGTGGCAATAACCGCTCGCTTGTTGGGGCTAAGACAGGCCGAAAGTAGTGATTCCAGCTCTGAGTTATCGGTACCTAAAGATGAATTGCAGTCTTCGGGGTAAGTGGCTGAATGAGCATGAAAGCTAAATCCATCGCCTCGTACCTCATCCCCATAGCGATCTGACTGCAACATAAGGGTTACCAAAACTCAACAGAACCGTTTAGAAGGCCAACTGACTCTCTTAAAGAGCTAGCAAGGGATACGTAGAAACTAAAGACTATCGGGAGGCTGCCCTAGCGATAAAAATTCGCGCGGCCAGCTACACGCCCTCCATATTCTAGTTCTCTAACACTATATACAGTATTCCCGAAAAAGAGTCCAGGATCTCTCAGGAGCCTGCGCCTCTACACGGCCACATCTGTAATATTTCAATTATATTCCCTGGCATTGGTGAACCACCAACCCAAAAGAATGAAATTTGCCAAGTCTTTACCAATCAGGCTTACGCCTTCATCCGAAAAACCAGGGGGTTGAATGATGTTTGGAGCGCTAATCGCTCCAAACATCATTCAACTGCGTAAGCCCTGACTAAACTGGGTTCAGCATAGACCTTTTGCCCAAATCGCTGTTTGAAGCATGAATGATTGCGTCAGTTCGCCGCGCCATCCTTCATGCAGAAGATTTAATCCCTTAATTGTATGGGAGAAGAATTATCTGGCTAGACAGAGCCCAAAATCTTCAAAAGCCAGATTTCATAAGCATTTGGGCATTGATGTATTCTAACGGCCGGGAGCGCGATCGCTCAAGCAGATGGAGGAGGTGACGACGGCTGAATATGAAATAGGCAAATTGAGCTAAAGAGAAAGCCAACCGCTGCTAACAGAAGTTCTGAGGTGAGGTCAATACCACTGACGTAGACCGAAAATACGGAAGCAACGGCCGTGCCAGCTCTTAACCCGCCAAAGTACAGTCCAGAGCACAATCCCGCTCGGCTAAAGGGCAATTGGGTGAAAACGTAAGGAATTTGAGTAATAAACAGTAAGGCTAGGGCACTTCCAAACAGCGGCATGGAGGCGATCGCCAGCCGATAGTCCGTGGTCATGAGCACCATACCCATGAGAGTGGGAATGCCTGCCAGCGCCAAAAACATCATGCGTTTTTCACTATATCGTCGGGTGGTGCGATGAATGGGGAAGGCGGCGATCGCCCCAATTAAGAGCAGACTAGACATCATGTAGTCAGCGCGAATGTTGGGTAGTTCGATTTGCAGGGCGATGGGGAATGCCTGTACCAGGGTCGTCGCTTCAATGCCTGCGCCAATTCCCAGCCCTAGAATTGCCCAGCCAACCCCAGGCGAAACCGTAGTCATATGCTCCACCACTGGAAAGATACCGCTTCGAGGGCGCGAGGCAAACAAGCAACCGGCTCCCATGAGCACGCAAATCGCCCCGATGGCAAAGCAGACAATCGCGTTTCCGGTATGCAACGCGGGCTGAATGAGGGGCACCACCGCACCCACTAGGCTCACAACAGCAATGAGCCACGTGGTAATGAGCGGCAGTGATCGCTGCGGAGCAAACTGCACCATAAGGGCGATCGCTGGCACACGCAGCAGCATGATGGCAAACAACCAAAATGACAACAGGCTAGGAATCAGCCATGGTGCAGCAGAGACCGTTGTTGCGGCCTCTGCCAGCGGTTGGGTGGATGCTCGGCCAACCCACGCCAAACCCAGGGCGATCGCCAGCGTCGCCAGCAGCGTCAGCACCAACCCAACGGTCATCAGCGAAAACCGATGCCCCGTGCGACGGGCCAAATAGTCAGAGCAAACACCAATTAGTGGCTCCAACACGACACTGGCCCCACCCTGCGCTAGCCCCAAGATATACACCAATCGGTTAAACCCAAGGTCTTGTAAGGTCTGCGGCTGTTGCGTGAGACACATCATTAAACTAAAGGCGATCGCTGCCAACAGTGCAGCCAATCCCCAAACCTGTCGCCACAAAATAGACGTAGGTTGTGATCCAACGTTGGGGGACATGTTGATTAAAACTCGATCTTCAGGACAGACATCGGACAATCCTCAGGCAATATCTCCACGCCTTTGCCAACACTGCCGTTCTTGCTGGGTTGCAAGCATTTCAGAAACCTGACATCAGAAACCTTGCACTTGCATCTGAAACCTTGCATCAGTCAATGACTTCCTTCAATCCCTTCGTTGTGAGGACTTCCAAGCTAAATTCTCCCAAATTGGGAAAGGTTACAGGGTTCGATCAAGCGGCAATACTGGGGACTTCTCAGCCACCCTCTGGCATCCTGGCTGCCCAATCAGCAGTCAGAACCAGAACACAGCCGTTGTAAGGCCCAAACTCATGATCTGGTAAGTTGCTAGGGAACTCAAGTTCCATGACTAAGGTGGAGTCATCGTTTGTGTAAATGACCTACAAGAAGATTAAATCTGCCGCCAGTTGAACTTGACCCAACGGCGCAGGGGAATACCGACAATCTGAAGGAAACACACGGGGTAAACGAGCGAGCCGAATCAAGGTTAATGCATCGAACGCAGGCTCAACCAGGTTTTGCCCTGGCTCATAGCAATTGTGAACAATATACCGTTGAATGACGCCCTTATCCGTTAATGAGTGCAACAACCGAGCCGACTCGGCCGCAACCGCAGCCTGGGCCAGTGTGACTCCTACAAACTCGGTGTAGGTTGGATCGGTCAGCTTCTTCTGGGCTTGCATCACTCGCTGGCGCAGCGATCGCAGTCTTCCCATCAAGTCCACCCGGCCCGCCACATCCTGATACTTAATCCACAGTTTAAAGATCCACCCCAACCAATCGCCCAACGCCACCGGCATTTCCAAAAACCGCAGCAAATGGCCCGTTGGGGCAGTATCCAACACAATCAACTGTTGTTCGCCTGACTCCAACAGTTCCATGACAGAAATGAGGGCCAGCATCTCATCAATTCCCGGCAAGGCTTGGGCCACAATGCGCCGCCAAGCCTCGGGGCGATAGGCAATCTGCAGGGCATCGTCTGGTGCCGTTTCGCCGCTCATCATTGCTGCCAGTTCCCACAGGTAATCGTTACGAAACTGGTCCAACATGTGGGTGGCACTCACCTCTTGAGCGCTGAGATTTGCAGTAATCGCCGTGGGCTGATGCCCTAGTTGATAGGCCAGTGCATCGCCCAAGGAATGCGCCGGATCAATCGAAATGACACGCACTGCGGCTTCGGGATGGCGCTGGGCCATTCCCCAGGCGATCGCCCCCGCCACAGTCGTTTTTCCCACGCCCCCCTTGCCCCCCACAATGACCAAGCGACGGCCCGCTGCAATAAAATCCTCGAAGCTGGGCGATATTTTTTTCGGCAGGGCAATAGTAGTCACCCTGGGTGCTGGCGAGCTAGGGGACACCATTAACGGAACCACTTGCTGAATGAGCGCATCTAACGCAGAGCCGCCAATGGGTTCGATGCGCTGCTGTGGCATCAAAAATACAGGCTTGTCGCCTGCAAAAAATTGGAATTTGCTGAGTAAGTGCTGCTGTTCTAAGAGGCGAGTTGCGCCGATCTCATCGTTGGGATCTGCCGCAGTTGCCGACAAACTGTGGTTTACAAACAGCGCACGACAGGAAATGTGAAGTTCCGCGAGCGATCGCAACAATCGCTCAGTTTCCATCAAACTCATGGGTTCAGGAATCGCCACGACCAAGCAGGCTGTTTGGGTTGCATCTTGCAGAAGATGGCGTCCGGCGTGCAAATCGGCGGTCATTTCGGCCAGAGTCGCGTCCGCCTCATCGGGCGTGTAGCGTCCCGTTAGGCTGCGCTGAATTACACGGTGGTTTTCCTGAAACAACTCCAGCGCTTGCAGCAACTCTTCCAAAAAGTCCATTAGCCGAAACAAGCTGAGGGTATGTCCACTAGGAGCCATATCGACCACCACCCGATCGGCCTCGCCATCTCGCAAAATGCGCTGAATTTCCAGCAGGCTCATCAGCTCATCCAAGCCTGGCCAGTTCAAATTCCACACCGGAGTCAGGTCTTCGCCCTGCACAAAGCTGCCGCGCTCCACCAACAGCTCTAAGGTTTGTCCGTAGCGGGTTTTGAAGGCTTGAAGCAACGCCTGAGCATCGAGCGATCGCACCTGTAGGTTTGGCAGATCGGGCATGGGCTGCGGCGTATCATGCACCAAAATGTTCAGCACATCTCCCAACGAATGAGCCGGATCGGTCGAGAGCAGCAGGACGCGATCGCCCGGAAACTGATGCGCCCAGCGCCGCGCAAACCCGCAAGATAGGGTGGTTTTTCCCACACCGCCCTTGCCGCTAACCATGGCCAATGTCAATGCATCCAGCTGATCCATAAAGCAACGCCAGAACTCTGAGCGATGAGTGCTATCGCATTTAGTATTCCCAAAGTTGACTGAGAAACCAGAAACCACGAACTTTCACCCACTGACATTCGTTCTGAATCAGCCGAAAGCTCATGTTTGCGCACAAACCCACAAACGTTTACCCGATCGGGTTTTAAAAGAACCTAAGTTTTGGATAAGCTGAAAAGCCCAATTTTGCGTGCGCGACGCGCACGCAAAATTGGGCTTTTCTGAGGGTTGCGCGTCGCGCAACCCTCAGAAAAGCTCTTAACCAAAACTGACGTTAAAAGAAGTGGGGAGAGAATTGTCAGCAATTGCCGATATGGAAGTGTTATAGCGAAAAGCCCTCCGGGTATCTTGAAGGCTAACGAGTGGGGAACAAGCCCATGTACGATTTGGCCCGGTTCACGCTGAAGGATATGACCGAGTGCGGTTCAACTCTGCGCAAATTGGGTCAACATGCCCAAACGATGGAAGATGCCGCCAACCGAATTGTTCACTATTTCTACGAGCAATTTGGCAATGATGAGACAGGTGCGCGATCGCTTGCGTTGGCCCGGTTGTTCAAAACTCACAATTATGGTGAACTGACTCCAGACCTACAGCAGTTTGTGCAGACCATGCACCAAGAACCCAATCCCAGCATGAAATGCCTGACCCTCATGGGAACCGCAGGCGATCGCCCCGAATGGTGCACCCGCACAGGCTCACGAGGTCATCAGGCAATTCCTCTCATTGACCAGCACATGGTGTCTCAAATTCCGATGATTTCCCAACTCATTCACCAATTTGGGTTGGAAATTGATACTGTGCTGTCGCCCAATCCAGCCATCGTCATGGATTTAGAGCAAACCACTTTTAATGTATTTCATGTTCCTAGTGCGCTGGGCAGCCCCTATGTACCAGCCCAAGATTTTGTAGAGACGTTTGGGATTGAGTCGGTTTTGGGTTTTGGCGGAATGATGCCATCCGGCAATCTCATGGCGGTGATCTTGTTCTCAAAGGAACCCATTAGCCGCACCACCGCAGAATTGTTCAAAACCTTAGCACTAAACGTCAAGGTGGCCTTGCTGCCATTTGAGCGATCGCTGGTGTTTGCTTAACTAGGCGTTGACTTGATAGCCCCATCCAGATGCATTGCACTGTTCATGGGGCTATCCATGGACGCTTTACACCTGTGTGCTTAACTTGTGCGCTTGACCTATGCGCCTCAATGGAATCACCCTGTACATCCCTCACAAGATCCACCAAGGGTTTGTTTATCTATTCCAGTGAAATGTATTCCCGTGAAATGTGTTCTAGGGAGATGATTGATAGCTTCATCAAAGGGTTTGTTTATCTATTCCAGTGAAATGATTGATAGCTTCATCAAACGTCATTCATTGGAACTGGGAATACTACCATTAATTCCTGAAATCAAAAAAACCTTGATTTGGCACATTTAGACTTTCCCCATCCTGAAGACAGCCATGTAGAGCTGCAACTACTACGAGAGCGGGTTGCAGCTCTCGAAGAGCTCTTGGATGTGTATGAGCGCGAAACGATGGAAAAGTCGGTGCAGCTTGAGCAATCTCTAAGCGAATTGCAGGGCTATGCACGGCAGCTCAGCTGTTCGGAGTCGGCATTGCAAGAGCTGAAATCGATTCTCAATAGCATGGGCGAAGGGGTGGTGGTAGCCGACAACCAGGGCCAGCTCTTGTTTGTCAATCCGGTAGCCCGCGCACACCTGGGATTTGCAGCAGATGAGCGCTCACTTCAAGCATGGGCCAACCGTTGCTTTACCAACCTTTTTTTCCAAGCAGATGGAACGACGCCCTGTGCCCTAGAGCAGTTTCCGCTGATGCGGGCGATCGCCGGAGAATCGGTAAACGCAGCAGAGCTCTATCTTGCGTCTTCGCAGTCAGAGGCAGGGATGTGGCTGAGCGTGACAGCACGACCAATCTATGATGACCAACACCAATTGCAGGGAGGGGTGGCGGTTTTTCATAACATGACCTCGCACAAACAAAGCGAAGAAGCTCTACGTCACTCAGAGGCGCGATCGCGCCAACAGGCCGAGCAGCTCAAGCAGGCAATCACGTCTCTTCACAGAACCCAAGCTCAGCTCATTCAAACCGAAAAGATGTCGAGCTTGGGGCAACTGGTAGCGGGCATCGCTCACGAAATCAACAATCCCATCAGCTTTATCTACGGCAACCTGTCTCCTGCCGAACACTACAGCCGTGATTTACTCGACCTTTTAACATTGTTTTTGCACTACTACCCCCAGCCCCCCGCAGAAATTCAGGAAAAGCTGGATGAGGTCGATTTGAAATTTGTGCAGAAGGATTTTGGCCAATTGCTGCAATCGATGCGCATGGGAACCGAGCGAATTCAGCGCATTGTCCTATCGTTGCGCAACTTTGCCCGACTGGATGAAGCCGAGATGAAACAGGTCAACATCCACGACGGCATCAACAATACGCTGATGATCTTGCAGCATCGCTTTCGGGAGGAACCGAACAAAACCGAGGTCCAACTGATTCGCAATTTTGCTGACTTGCCCTCTGTAGAATGCTACGCAGGTCAACTGAATCAGGCCATCATGAACATTGTGAGCAATGCCTTAGATGCGCTAGATAGCCAGCGATCGCACCCGACCTCCGACGGGCAACCCACCATTACGATTACGACAGAAATGGTGAACGATAGTGCGATCGCCATTCGCATTCTCAACAATGGCCCCAGCATTCCTCCCAAGCAACACGCTCGCCTGTTTGACCCCTTCTTTACCACCAAGCCGCTGGGCAAGGGGACCGGGCTCGGACTATACACCAGCTACCAAATCATCGTAGAGCGCCATCGCGGCCAATTGAGCTGCATCTCAAATCCGGAGCATGGCACCGAGTTCTGTTTGGAAATTCCGGTTAGCCCAACAGCACAGCACCCAAACCTTGGAGATGACAAAACATCACAACCCGAGCCAGCGCTAGGGCAAATGGGCACACTAAAGTCGCGATGAAACCATCCCCCACGCGTCAGCCAAGCGTTGCGCCATTCACACTGTCTTACGCGCCGGGGCACCACACCACAGCCAATCATCATGAGCGACCTATTCAAAGGGTTTGAACAACTGCTGGAACTTGCCAAGCTGCTTGAAGAAAAGGCAGAAAAAGGCGAATTAAAAACCAACATACAAATCAATTCGCGCACCATCAGCAGCATTCCTCGTCAGGGCAACATTCCCACGGGAATGGGCACCAGTCGCATCCGCACCAATCCCGACGCGTCAGGCACAGGCTCTAGCTCCACCGACGATGTCATCATCACGCCGCCCCCTGCCCCATCCGCCGCCGCCAGCGCTGCTGCTACAACCCTCAACGAGGTGGGCGGCTTGGGTAGCGTTTTGCAAGAGCTGCGCGAGCATGTGGAAATTCCCCTGAAGCGGCCTGACCTGTTGCAAAAGCTAGGGTTAGAAGCGACCCGTGGCGTGCTTATGGTGGGGCCACCCGGCACCGGAAAAACCCTAACTGCACGGGCACTCGCCGAAGCACTCGGAGTGAACTACATCGCCATTGTTGGCCCAGAGGTGATGGGTAAGTACTATGGCGAGGCCGAGAGCCGCCTGCGTAGTATTTTTGAAAAAGCGGCCAAAGCAGCCCCCTGCATTGTATTTATTGACGAGATTGACAGCCTTGCGCCCGATCGCAGCAAAGTGGAGGGCGAAGTTGAAAAACGGTTGGTTGCTCAGCTTTTGAGTTTGATGGATGGTTTCGCGAAAACCGATGGGGTGATTGTGCTTGCTGCAACCAACCGTCCTGATCATTTAGATCCAGCCCTGCGGCGACCCGGACGCTTTGACCGCGAAGTGCAGTTCCGGGTCCCCGATCGCGATGGTCGATTGGAAATTCTGACGATTCAAACTCAAGCCATGCCGTTGGATAGGACGGTGGACCTGGGAGCGATCGCAGATCTTTCGGTTGGCATGGTAGGAGCCGACCTAAAAGCCCTATGCCAAAAGGCGGCGTATCTGGCCCTGCGGCGGCAGGTGCCCGACTTGAACCAACCCATCCCCGACACCATGACCCTGGCTCAAGCCGATTTTTTAGAGGCCATCCGCGAGATTAAGCCCTCAGTACTGCGCTCGGTTGAGGTGGAGTCGCCAAATGTGCGCTGGGAAGACATTGGTGGGCTGGAGTCAGTTAAGCAGACACTACAGGAATCCGTAGAAGGAGCCCTGCTCTACCCCGACCTGTATGCCCAAACTAAAGCCACTGCTCCACGCGGCATTTTGCTTTGGGGGCCACCCGGCACCGGAAAAACTCTACTAGCGAAGGCGATCGCCGCCCAAGCGAGAGCCAACTTTATTGCAGTTAATGGCCCTGAGCTGTTGAGCAAGTGGGTTGGAGCTGCCGAGCAAGCTGTCCGCGAGCTGTTTACAAAAGCGCGTCAAGCGTCGCCTTGTGTCATCTTTATTGATGAACTGGACACTCTGGCTCCAGCCCGAGGCAAATTTCAGGGAGATTCTGGCGTGAGCGATCGCGTGGTGGGCCAACTGTTAACCGAACTGGACGGCCTTCAGGGTTGTGCCAACGTATTGCTAGTGGGGGCTACCAATCGCCCCGATGCACTCGATCCCGCCCTGCTACGCGCTGGCCGTCTCGATCTTCAGCTCAAAATTGACCTACCCGATGCCGCCAGCCGACTCGACATCTTGACCGTTCACAACAGCGATCGCCCCCTCGACGGCATTGACCTAACAACGTGGGCCGCCCAAACCGAAGGCTGGAACGGTGCCGACCTCGCTCTACTCAGCAACCAGGCCGCCCTAGAAGCCATTCGCCGCTTCCGCCAATCGTCCCGCAACGATCCCAGCAATCTCCGCATCACCACCAGCGACTTTGCCGCCGCCTACGAAATCCTCGCAGCCCAAAAACAGCAGGTAAACGCATAAAGCGAAGGCAGCTTATGAATAACACCACTCATCTCAGCCAGCGTTAAACCCCGTAAATTGCACACTACATGCGAAAGTCCACTTTATGTGAAAGTCCACTTCAGTGGACTCCTCCCTCCAATTCCTTCCCCTACTCCCTAACCCCTCCCCTACTCCCTCTCCCATGAATCCAACCGAACAAGACACCATTCGCCAACACGCGCTGGCCGCCCTGATGGCGAGCTTCGTTGCTCAGGGACATCCCGAAGAGTATGCAAAACACATGGCGATCGCCACCATTTTCCAGGCCGATTTGGAGCTGCGAAACGCCCAACTTACCCGGCTCATTGGCTGGCTTCAGCAAACCCATCCCAACGTCTATACCGAAGCCCTAGCCCTGCTCGACCAAACCCGACACGAATTTGAGCAACGCGTACGACAGTAAGCAACCCTGAGTTTTGGATAAGCTGAAGTGCCCATTTTTGCGTGCGCGACGCGCACGCAAAAATGGGCTTTTCTGAGGGTTGCTCATCGCGCAAATCTCAGAAAAGCCCTTAACCGAAACTGACGTTCAGCAAACGAAACGCTAATCACTAGGGTTGGACTTACCCGTTGCGCCTGTATTGCGCACGCGAACCACCTTGCTCAACAGCCCAAACCAAAAGTTGGAACCCATCGAAATGGCAATACCCGTAATCAACCAACCCAAAAGGGTTTTGGGTACGGCCGTCATGAGATTGGTACCTACAGGAAACTGACGGCTCAAATTTTCTGAGTTCCAGCCGATGGGCAGAGGAATATCGCCCAACACATTGCCCACTGCATCTCGCAAGCTAGCCAGTTCACTTTCTAAAGCAGCAGAATCGTTGGGTAGCGATAGCCCATCCAACTCAGGCGATCGCGACACAGCGGGTAACGGGCGAATCGCCTGCTGGCTCAACAGTTGGTTGGCACTTTGGGATACCGTTGCGCGCACGGCAGTATCACGAGACAGGCGATCAACAATCAAAAACGTATCAGAATTGGTTGCCGTGGCAATTAGCACCCCAAGGATAATCGCCACGCCCTTGGCATTGCGGCGATAGACACCAGAAGCCCGTTCCATCGATCGATCAAACCAGTACTGCACATCTTGATCGAGCTGGAGAATGCCTGCTTTTAGCCCTTGGGCTTTGAGCTGCGATTGCTTGGCCAATGCCAAAATGTTTTTGCGTAGCTCTGGGGGAATATCGGCAACCCGACCGCGAATTTCCATCACAATGTCGGCCATTTCAGGAGATAGGGGGCGATCGCCTTCTAATATCATTGCCAACACTTCATACACCGTTGGCTCTAATTTTTTCAACAGAATAGATTGCTTTAAAAAAGGGAGCCGAGACCGAATGATATCTTTGCAGAAATTGTCATCTTTCAGCAGCGCCTCAGTATTGTCAATAAAGTGCGAAACTTGAGCGATCGCCTGATCAATCGCGTCAGAAAGATCAATCCGATTGTTATCAAAATCAGCTCGAATTCCCTGGAGCTGTTGTTGCAAGATTTTGAACTCATTGTCCAGCAGCAAATTATCACCAATGCTGTTCCGCAGCGAATTCAAAATATTTTGCAGTAAGTCCAACCGTTCTTCACTAAACTGTTGCAGCGTTAGCTGACTCACCCGCTGGCCAATTACTTCCAAATTCAACCGTTCGAGCAACGCATCGGCAAAGGTTTTGGAATCAATATAGGACGGCCCAGAACCTTGTCCTGCAAACACATCGCGAGTTCGGGTAAGCGTTCGATAAGCCGACCCCAATCCCCGAGTCGTGCCGCGAAAAAACCGTGGAAATACCCCCTTCGATTCCTGGTTTAAGGCTTTAATGAGCGGGCTGCGATACAGCGCATCGACAAACGACTGATGGGCAGAGTTTTCTGACGTATTGCCAAGGAGCAAATTCTCAATCGATTTCTTTAAATGCTCGGCGCGCCATTGCAAAACTGTTGCAATCAATTCCTGAATTTCGGATGCGAGCAAGCTCAGAATTAAAAAGATAAAGATACTGCCTAAGGCAATGTCAAACAGAAGCGGTAGATTCATACCTTTCCTCAAAACTGACTCAGGCCATCAGTCAGCACAGTTCTGCACCCTTCCAAAACCATGTCACATTTGAGCCCACTTCACGATATAGCAACTGACCCAAAACGTAACCGAAAATTTGCTCTACTTTGCGATCGCCAAACCGAACAATCTGCAAGCTCATTGGCCCATTTATTTGGAGATTCCAAAGATTGGTTGAACCATGATGGTAGAAGCAGGCAACCGTTGGCGCGATCGCGCCTATTGCTTCGGCTGATATCCTTACAGCAACCAGTCTTGAAGAATTTGCCTTGAAGAGTTCACCTCGAAAAAAGGTGCCACAATGCGCCATTTCAACCGCGCAATTTCCAAAGCATTTGAGGATGATGTGGGCCTAGGAGTATGATGCGGTGAGGCGATTCGCCGGATGGGGTTAAGACTGGATACCACAGTCACCTGGCATGAGTTCGGATTTTGGTTATCCCGCGATCGCTCAATTCACATCATTTCGTGCAGCCCCCATTATGATGAAAACCGTTCAGCCCCTCGCTCAGTTACCCGCGCCCAAGGCCCATGTTCTGCTAGGCCACTCCTCCTACTTTTCCAAAGATCCGCTGCAGTTTTTGTGTGAGTGTGCGCAGCAATATGGCGATATGGTTCCCTTGCGGTTGGGCTTTTCGCAAGCGTGTTTTGTCTCCGACCCCAGCCTCATGATGGAAGTGTTGCGGGAGCGCACTATTTTTACCAAAAACACGCCGGGGTGGCGCGCCATTCGTACCCTGGTGGGGACTGGGCTGTTGGGCAGCGATGGCGATTTTTGGGCGCGGCAGCGGCAGTTGACTCAGCCGATCTTTCATCATCAGCGGATTATGGCCTATGGCAGCTTAATGGTAAAAGCGACTGAACATTTATTGGATCGCTGGCAAGATGGGACGGTGCGAGATGTGCATCAAGATATGATGCGCCTGACGCTGGATGTGGTGATGCAAACGCTGCTGGGAGTGGACTTAGCAGCCCAGGAAGCCCAGGCGATCGCCCATGCACTGGATGTGAGTATGCAGTGGTTTGCTCAGCAGCAAAAACAGGGCTTTTTGTTACCCAACAACTTTCCACTCCCGTTAACCCAACGATACTTTGCCGCAATTCGCAAAATGGATGACCTGGTCTACCAACTGGTGCGGCAGCGACGAGCCAACCAGCAAGATACAGGCGATTTACTATCCATGCTGTTGCAGGTGAAAGATGAAACCGATGGCAGCCAAATGAGCGATCGCCAACTGCGAGATGAACTGACAACATTAGTGCTGGCCGGCCACGAAACCACCGCCAATGCCCTCGCCTGGACATGGATGCTCTTGGCGCAACATCCAGAGGTGGAAGCCCAACTGCATCACGAACTCGACACCGTACTGCAAGGGCGATCGCCCACCGTAGGCGATATTCCAAATCTGCCCATCACGCAAAATATTTTGAAAGAGTCGATGCGGCTGTATCCGCCCGTTGTGCTGATAGCCCGCTCTGCCAGCCAGCCTTACGTCCTCAAGGGACATGAAATTCCGCAAAATTGCGTCATGTTGATGAGCCCCTGGGTGATGCATCGCAGCGATCGCTACTTTGACGATCCCACCGCGTTTAAGCCGCAGCGTTGGGAGCAAGATTTCGAAAAACAGCTCCCCAAAGGAGTGTACATTCCATTTGGCGAAGGCCCACGCATTTGTATTGGCAAAGGCTTTGCCCAAATGGAAGCAACCCTGATGTTGGCAACGCTGGCCCAGCACTACCAGCTCCGGTTGGCACCTGGGCAAACGGTGCAGCCGCAGCCCTCCATTACCCTACGCCCCAAACATGGACTCCGCATGACCTTGCAGGCACGGAGCCATTAAGCAAGCATCGTCCAGCCAAACCCAGGAAGCGTATCGCCTTCGGCGGTCTTCCGGAAACGCTGTATCAGTAGCGTGAATGTAAGGAAAGCCTATCAGCCTCCCCCAACTGACATGAACCAATCGGTGTCCCGTCCGCTTAGTGTTTTGCTGACGCAAGTGCTGCTGATCGCGCCAGTGTTCACCTCAGCGATCGCGATCCCAACGGAGGTGTCTCTATGCCTGTCGGCAACGCCCCCCAATCGTTGCCTAATTGTTCCTACGCTCACTGCATTACTGATTCAAGTGTTGGTGCTGATCATCAGCCTGATCACATTTTGGGGATTGCAAACCCGAAAACACTACGGCAAGTGGTTGGCTGTCAGTTTCTTGATTGGGATTGGAATAGCCGCGATCGCCCAAACCAATTCATTTTCAATGATTTACCAATTCATCACCCAAGGGAAACCTTTTCCGGCTCCACCCTATGCCTGTTGGGATCAACAGGACTTACTCAGCCCAGTCAGTTATTCCTGCGGTTACGACAGCTACGGCGGCTTAGTGCTTAGAATCATATCTGATGCGCTTCCGGCTCTTATCTTTGGTTTTTTGGCGATGCGGATACTCTACAGCTCTGCGGCCAAGCAGTTTTTTCACCGCTCATGAGCTGGATGGGATTGAGTCAGGGCGATCGCGCTTTTGGGTTTGCGCACCCAGCTCACCCGGTAGTGTCTTTGTCACCCACAGGGGGAATCGCTACCATGGGCAACATCTGGCGGTCGTTTGCGCGCGATCGCTCTAGGGCGCGTCGTCCATGAAAAGTAGAACCCTTGAGAGAAAACTTTGATGAACCAAGCTAGAGGCGGTCTCCCTTGGCGCATCAACATTTCGGCTTGAATTGATGACATTCCCTGCCCATTCATCCAGCACAACTGTTCCAGCACCATGTACAGACCAACCCTCTTTCAAGAAGACAATCTCGAAAAGCTTGTTGCGTTTATGCAGGCCAACAGTTTCGCAACGTTGGTCTCCATTGTGGATGGCGTTCCGTTTGCAACCCACATTCCGTTTGTCGTTTCAGTTGACGGGGATGTGGTGAAACTAAGCGGCCACCTTGCCAAGCAAAATCCCCAGTGGCAAGCTTTTTCTCAAGCGGAGTCGCTGGCAATCTTTACCGGAGCCCACGCCTACGTTTCGCCCAGCCTATACGAAAAACGCGAGAATGTTCCCACATGGAACTACATTGCTGTTCATGCCTATGGCGTTCCTCACATCCTCACACTCAAGGATTCGCCACAGCTAATGAATGAGATGATAGATGACATGATTGATACATACGAAGCAAGTTACAAACCCCACTGGCACGATTTATCTCATAGCTTTAGGGAAGGAATGATGAATGGAATTGTGGGGTTTGAAATGATCGTTTCGAAATTGGAAGGGAAATACAAGCTAAGCCAAAATCGCAACGAGACCGATCAGCAAGCAGTAGCTCACGCACTATTGCACAGCTCTGATCCAGCGGCCCAGGCAGTTGGCCAAGCAATGGCCCAAAACCTGAACCTGAACTCATAATTGCGGGTGCTGTCCTAGACTTGGGGTGATTGGTTAAGGAGGTAGCATACTGCACCACTTCCCTAACAAATCCTTACGGATGTGAGCCTCGATCCAATTGCGAAATTTCAGGGTTCTGGGAAGGCGATCGCACGCTTAATTTTAAGCAAGGGGCGATCGCCTTGTTGAAGCTACAAACCTATCGCACCAGCACGGTCATGACTTTGCCATTGGCAAACGGTGCGGGAATGATGGGGGTGAATTTCACTCGGTCATTCACCAACTCTTTCACAACCATTTCGTTCATGATGTGAACCACTTGCTCTCGCGTACCGATAATCCAAATCTGCGGCTTGTCGGGCTGGGGCACAGGCACCAGCTCGTTAAACTCCGATGTCATATTCTGTTCCTCGCTAATGCAATGGAGATGTGGAGAAGAAAAGCTTAAGGCGTGGTACCCAACCACGTGTGTAGCATTAGCGAGGTGAAACGATAAAATCGATCCAGCCTAGCCCTCTGCTGTGCTCAGAGAGTTAGGTTAGCTGGTTAGGCAGTGCTACCAACACTCCTAATCAGCGTCCTCACCTTAAGCTTGTCCTTTAATCAAATCACCGGAACAAATTCCGGTATCGCACACAATAAAACAAAACACCGAGAGAACACAAGTACCCCTCAGCGTTTTGTCATCATTTCTTGATCTTTCAAAAACATCCTTGAAAAGCTGAAACTTAGCATATTGCCAACCGCAATGCACCTACTCGCCTCCGCAAGAAACCTGAAAATATGCAGAAAGATTCTCGCTATTTAGCTTGAGCGGCGTATTATGCAGAATCATTCGGCATAAGTAAGGAATTTAGGGTGTTATGCCGAATCATTCTGCCTATCCACCCTATACGGGATATTAGACAGAAATTTTCCGTCTATTAATAGTTAGACTGCATTGTGGTTAGAGACAGTAAACAAAACAATCCTGACCAACTGAGAGAAAATGACAGAAGATCTTACGGGAATTGGTAAAGCTATTAGCTCAGTTTCACAACCGATTCAGGCTTTCTTAAGCACGATTTTAGGACCTGCATCAGCAGAAGTTGGAGAACTTCTTGCTGACAATATAAGATTTATTCGCTGGAAAAATACACTCAGAATTCTTGAAAAAGCTCAAAGAGAGATGGAGGATAGAGGACTTCAGCCCAAAGAGATTCCACTGAAAACCTTAGTGCCGATTCTCGAAGGTGCTTCGCTTGAAGGTGATAGTGAAAATTTACAGGCTAAATGGTCTAATCTTTTAACATCTGCAGCTTCCGGAAATATCTCTCACCCAAGCTATCCAAAGATTCTCTCTGAGTTAATCCACTCCGAAGCAAAAATATTAGATTATTTATACACTTCTGAACTAACAATTTCTTCTAGAAGGATTGAGCTTAATAAGGTGGATGAACAATATAGACGAAATGATCTTTCACTCTGGCAACAAAAGAGACAAGAAGTGCTTAATTCATTTGATGTCCCACGAGATATATTTCGCTTGTCGAAGATTAAAGAAGTACTCTCTTTCGAAAAAGATGAATTCTCACAATCAATGGACAACCTTTTAAGATTAAGACTTAGTGAGCACCCTGAAGAAATTTCAGAGATCGACGTTATAACTAGTGCCTCACTCAGTAAATATGAGAGGAGAAAGCCGGAACCTTCTGCCGAGAAAAATGATGATGAGTATGAGTTGGATATCGATGAAGAATCTATCACAAACCGTATTATTGATGAAAGTTCGATTCGCCTTACAAAGCTCGGCATGAACTTTATGCGTGCTTGTCAACCAATTTCTCAATGATTAGTGCGTTCGCCGATCTTATAGTCCATCTTGTAGGGTGCGTTCCTGAATGCAACTCTTACTACTCCACTCATAGATTTCTGGGAATGCACCATACTCATGATTGAAGTAAGCGATCACAGTCTAACAACGCCCATGCACACCGACCGCCGAAAGGTTATCTGCGAGAATTCGAGCTTATCTGTGGCGGGTGATGGGCACCGTTAGACAGACAAAACCACTCTATTTAAGGTGCTGCTTTCATTCAATTTTTCCTACCTCATAAAGCAGTTGAGTTAAGATTGTGGAAAAAATCCTGGCGTCGTAATGACCAAGTTACCTAAACGTACTAAGTCTCAGAAGATTGGTGTAAGTGCTGCTGATCTCCTGAGTTCTGTTTTTGCCGAATTTTGCAACATTATCCCCGTTCCTCAAGATAGAGATCTCGGCATTGACTTCATTTGTGAAATCATGCAGGGAGAACACCCAACTGGAAGGTTGTTTAACATTCAATGTAAAGGGAAAGAAGAAGCAAAAGTAGAGGGGGACTCGATCACACTTCCTATCAAAGTAACAACTCTCAACTATTGGCTGCTTCAGCCAAATCCAACATTCTTGATTGTTGTTGATTGTCAAAACAGCATGTTTTATTGGTCTTTTCCTCAAGATTTCCTCTGTTCACTTAACAAGAACTGGCAAAAACAACAAACAGTTTCAATTCCAATTCCTCTTGGGAACTATTTTGAGCAGGATGTAAATGCCTTGCCTACTCAGTTAGTTTCAATAGTTAATTCGCAGGCATCTGCTGCTCCTCAGAATGGTGATTACCTTGAAACATTGTCACTTGCTGATGCTGTAAATAGGGCTATCGATTATGGATTACATGTACTAAGGGCACCTTTCCATCGTCCTTTTCAGTATATTGGAATGCCTATCACAGATGCAGCAAGAGCAGTCAGTAGTAAACCCAATGAAGTGGGCAATATTATCATCGACTCTGAGCAAGCTCATATGCTTTTGGAAGCAGAAGGAAACTTTATTAGTTATGTAGATGTTGAACTAAAAAAGACTGCTCCTTGGAGCCAGAGCCGTCCGTTCGATTCCGTGGCAATCTTGGGAGCATTTAGTATTAACCCATCCGAGTTAGAACTAGCCCGCAAACAGACACACTTTCATGCCTACTACGACCACAAAAGAAAGTTAAAGATTGGTGTATCTTGTCAGTATGAGGGCGCACCGCTATCTGTAGGATTTAGTAGTAAGTATTACAGAGCGTGAAGTGAGTTTCGAGGTTGGGGATTGGTGCTGTCTAACAATTGCGGTGCAACGGATTGAAGGAAGCCGCTGGTGCTGAGTTCAAGAGGATTGGCAACCGCTGACCGCAACCGTTAGACCGTTTCTTCTTCTGTTGGCAACAAGACCACGAGTTTTATTTGGAGTAGATTTTAAGGATCGTCAGGACTTTAGGCTACAAGATGTGGAGCGAATGTAAAATTCACTGGAAAATCAGGAATTCGTGGAAGAATTCTGGAAGTTTAGAATATGATGCTTAGCCGAAATTTTCTCAGCTGCGATCGCTGTTTCCACAACTTCCTCAATCGTTATGCAGAAGCACAGTAAACTACTTCCCATTCTTCTTGGTCTATCGTGCGTATACTTACTTGGCTATGCTTTCGCTAGAGTGTACATTTTCCACTCAGTGGAAAGTTATGCAGGCGCAGAGGGCAAAGGCGAGCCGAGGCAAGACTATATTGCTAAAAAGGATCGTCTTGCTGGCGAAGGATGGGAGTATTGGGTGTTTTTGCCCGCTATCAAAGCTGAAGAGAGTCTCCTCAATTACTTCTACAATTTGTAATTTTTACATTAAAAACTTCCTTAAAGCATTTCAGAGTGTACGCAAGTAATTTATTCCGTCAAGGTGCAAAATCTGAACGTTAAGAGGCCGCCTGAAAAGTGCCAAAAGCTTCGTATGTTGCCCTCCCCCCTTGTGTTCCCCTCTCCCAAACCTGGGCGAGAGGAAAGGGTTTGAAGCCCCTTTCTCCCAATTTTGATTGGTGACAGATTTTAGCTTCATTGAACAAGACAGTACCATCCGAGAGTTTTATCCAAAAGTCTATCCAATCACGTTCTCAGCAAGCCGAGATCTGTTTTGGGAATCGCGGTACAGGGAAGATATTGATAAACCTGAAAACCTTGCAGAACTCTGTGAAGAATTTGACGAGTGGATTTGTGAATACAACTATGAGCAAAGGACAGACGAACTAAGCAGCAAACTCGGTGGATATGTGAACTGGCATAGCGATACCGACGAAATTGCCGACAGAGCCAATGGCAGGCTGTTACTGGAACTAATTCATCCGTGTAACGATGATGATTCTTTTCTCTTTTTTATCCCCGATGAACAACTGCGCGATCGCAATTTTCGTGATGTTGAGTTTTACTTTGTGTGCGATTAACCATACCACCGACATTCCGCAGGTTGCTCTGGGAATTAAAGGGAGTGGGGATAAGCTGAGGGAGACGAGTTAGGATCGCCCCCTTGCAGATCGAGAACTTGGACCACTTGGGACTGATTGCGGGTGTTATTGAT